>CAZION010000028.1:2150-53630 GCA_964540865.1 uncultured Victivallis sp. | reverse complement strand
AAATGAAAAATGAGGCCAAATTATGACCTTCGTGCAACAAACCGCAGAAGAGGCTGTTTTTGAGAATAAATTGAAATTTTTTCCCGTCACAATGCCCGGCACTCTTCGTTTTTCAATAGTTCATAGTTGTCAGCTGTTAGCTCTGAGCTAATAACTCTATCTACTATACGCATATTTCCTGTATAAGTACATTCATATTATCCCCTGCCAGTTTATCTGGCAGGAATAAAAGATTGCCAGCTATTGTATCCGTCCACACCGCTCCCCTTGCATCCGGCGGTGCCACCGCCGGATGCGAGGGGAGGATAGATTGTTCTCCTGCGTTAGCCTGAACAATCTCCTGCTCCTGCCAGATAAACTGGCAGGGGGCTAGATTAACAATTACACTTCAAGTGCGGCTTAAATGCGTATAGCAGATAGAGCTAATAACTATGAACTATGATTCTGACTACTTTTGAAATTGTCTTATTTTACAATAGATGATCTGAATCTGAAACCGAATACGTCGGCGTGGCTGATGGAGAAACGCATGCGGATCAGCTGACCGGCAAAGGAGCTGACATCCCAACCATGCTTCCACCGAACCAGGCTTCCCGCCCCTTCCCCCTTCATTTCAAGGCAATCATCCAAGGTGTACCCCTTCAAGGCAATCCCTCCAAAATCATGTAATTCGACACGGATGGAACCGGCTGGCGATGTGGAAAAATCCATATGCAGGGAAGATCCTTCAAACCGGAACGGGAGAATCCACAATTCCCCGTCGCTGCCATCAGCATGAACCGACACTTGGCCTGAATCATGTCTTTTCAGGACAAGATTCACCAAGTGATCAACAAACAGGACATCTTCCAGCGGAGCATTTCCGGATCTGAGGTCAACCCGGTGTATGTGGCTGATGATCCGTGGACACCTGCCTGCGCATCCCGGATTGCGATTGAGCAATACGTCCTCTTCCGTGAAGGACTGGAGCAGGATTTCACTCTCACCCAGTCGGTTGCGGTCATATATCATAATGATGTTGCCATCAGATATTTCCAGGGCGTCCGGGTAACTGACATTCGTACGCTCGTCAAGGAGAAGTTTGTGAGGCCAGGTCGCACCATCGTCATCTGACAGCATTGCGGTGAGATGGCTTCTGCCGGTGAAATTAAAGTGGTTTATCAAAAGCAGGCGTCCTGAGCGCAGTCTCCGGATATGAAAGCGAGCGCACGGTCCCGGTAGGACAATTTCGGGAGAAGCCTGCCAGGTCCGGCCACGGTCATGTGATACGGCTTCGCCGATACCGTCCCGCCTGCGCACCAGCATCCACAATGTTCCGTCCTTCCTTTCCACGATCATGTGTTCGTCGCAGTCGCGGTTCGGCACGTCTGCCGAGCCCAGCATTTCAAATGTTACGCCCTGGTCACATGAGACCACCACATTGGAGAACTGCTCTTCCGGCAGCGAGAGAAAGTATGGTTTCTTATGCGACCAGACAGCACATGGAAGCAGCCATTCGCCGGTTGACAGGATCGTGGGCCTGTTCTTCATCACGCCATTGGCAATGCGGCGTGGACTGGACCAGACAGGTGCAGGGGATCCGGAATTATCACACCTGATGAACCATACGCCACCCCGCCCATCAAAAGTCATGCCGGTATGGGCACACTGCATCCAGAACAGCCACAGCCGCCCCAATGGATCATGCCAGAGCAGGGGATCGAAGGCGCGGATCTTATCCGGCGGATCGATGACCAGAACCGGTTCAGACCAGCTGAGTCCGCCGTCGTCGCTGGTCACAAGCACGACATGATTGAACTCGTCTTCCGAACATCCGCCTGAGAACCAGGTGGCCCAGAGTCGTCCGTTCGGAGCCCGTTCGATTCCGGGAACACCCTGCCACTTGCGGCTTTTTTCAGCGTATTGCGGGCCCGGCGAAAAATTGATGCCTACAGGTTCCAGTGAAAGGTTTTTAAGATTGGACATTCAACGCTCCTATTTTCTATATAACCTTATAATATCTCCACAGGTACTACAATGTGATATGCATGGATTAACACACTGATGATATGGATATAATAACTACGTATAATTCCGGAAATGATCCTCACTGGAAAAAGTCATTCCGTGGTATTGAATGATTTAACAAAGTTAACTTTTCTTGTTCTTTCAAGCGTATGGGATTTTTTATTTTAGGCTCCCAAGGGAATCCCTAGAAAATCACGGCGTCATGGATATTCATAAGCTGTGATACAGGGACCTTAAGTTTGCTGGCAGCCTCCCCGATCGGCATGGTCATGCTGAATTTTACACCGGATGACGGATCTATTGAAGCTATTTTGGAATCCGGCACGCCCAATGCACGCAAGACACCTATTGCCATAAGCGTATCTCCATATAAATTCATATGTATGCCGTCCTTGGTCAGTTTTAAACTGGCAGGTTTCTTTGCAATGGCCTCAAGGAAAATCGCATGTAGGTCAACTACTCCGCAATCCTTAGCGGTTGCAATCTCCTTCATCACATTAGCAAACTCCGCCAATCTTTTGTTTCTGTCGGAAGGTTGATTTTCCTCAACTACGGTTGGGGTCATGAGTATGACCTTTGCGCCAGCGGCCTGAGCTTTGTCAACCATCTCGGTCACATTTTTCCTGTATGCTTCAAGAACCGCCGGAGTGTTTGCCTGGCGATGCAAAACATCATTCATACCTACGCTCAGGAAAACCCATTTCGGATTTTGTGCAAGCTGAGAGTCTTTTTCGAAGCGCGGCGCCAGGTCCTCGGCTTTGGCCCCACTGGTTCCGGATTTTATGAACTCCGGCAATCTGATTTCCGGATATCCGGCCTTAAGCACAAAAGCGGCAATACGGACATAGCCTCCATAAGCGGTGATGCTGTCGCCAACAAAAGAAACCCTGTCTCCGGATTTAATCAAAGGGGCATCGGGCGCTTTTTCATTCGGCTTAATAAATCCAATCATAGTTGATAAGACTTTTGCCGGCTCCATCTGCGCTGGCGGCTCCTCAGCAAAAACCGCGCCTGCGATAAGGCTTGAAAACACAAAGATCATAATTTTTCTAGAAAACATTTTTATCCTCGTTTTTATTTGGAGCCCATCACTTCAACTTCCACAAGCCCTACCATTTTCCTGCTATCATCCGCCCCGGCACCATCGTCAAAAACCAGTCTCACATATTGCCCGCTGGTATCTGAAGGCAGTGGATAGGAATAGAATTTGTCTTCGTATTTTTCTCCAGTCTTCGGTAAATTCTTGAACTTGTCAATTACAGTAGTCCATTTAACATTGTCGCTGCTCACCTGTACCGTCACAATTGTCGGGACAAAAGAAAATTTTCCCTGCATATGGCTCGCGTATTTTATCTTCACTTCAGTCAACTTGTAAGTTTCTCCCAAATCAACACTCCACCAGGCACCTACATCCTTATTGGGATTACAGCACCAAAGCTTGTTAAATGCGATGACTCCATCAT
Organism: uncultured Victivallis sp.; assembly: GCA_964540865.1. Classification (GTDB taxonomy): domain Bacteria; phylum Verrucomicrobiota; class Lentisphaeria; order Victivallales; family GWF2-50-93; genus GWF2-50-93. The sequence goes on along the minus strand of CAZION010000028.1, from coordinate 50,160 downwards.
TTGCCACAGACGGAACGTAGGACGAATATGAGTCTGACGCCTTAGCTTCTTTTTTCAGCGCGAGATTCTTATTGCCCTCATCTTCTTTTTTAGGCGCAACATTGCTCTCGTCAGCCATGCATGCTGCAGAAATCAAACCGAAACTCAAAAACGACACCAATAGAATTCTTTTCATAATTTTCTCCTTTATTTGATAGTTGTGCTACATTTTCATTTTACCGTCAACGGGCCGAACTTCATCAACTCGTGGAAAGAGCGTTTCCCGGCCGGCGAGAATGCCGACAGCTCTATATCCTTGTCCCTGGCGCGCTGGCGGCACAGGTTGAAGTGCCATGGCGCTGATTCGGTAGGTTTAGCACCAGCTATCCCATTGAGGGCGTCAATAGCCTCCGCGTTTTCGCCCGCAACCGGTACGCGCAGTTCCAGCGACCAGAATCCGTCGCCGCGATATGCCGCAGCTTCAACTCCAGATGACCATGTCGATTTGAACTTCCCGTCCTGCCGGTCCATATCGAACACAGCGCCGGAAGGACTGAATCCAATCTGGTAATACGAGTGCACCTGCGTTTCGAGCAACAGCTCAATATTATCCCCGTTGAAAAGGTTGGCATCCTTATTTTCTGTTGCCGCAATGTAGAGGTTCTTCATGTCGGCGTCTTCACAACGGATGCCGAAATACAGGGAGTTCTCCGCCCAGCCGACTTTGAACGTGGTCTTGGATACGGGCGTTTTAGCTGTCTCCACGTCGACCAGCTGCTGTTCGGGCAAGCCTTCCCAGAACTTGTCGTCAAGTTTTCCGTCCAGCTTGATGTCATTCCTGCTGCGTTCCGAGGCCTGCGCTTTGGGCAGGTTTTTTTCACGGCCCTTTGCCAGTTTTTCACGCACCGCCTTCAGTCGGTCCATGTAAGTCACAATCAAGTCAACCCGCTTTCCATAGACAGAGTCACCGGCCGCCTTACGGGCGCCTGCAATCAGTTCAAAGAGCTTGTCCATGATCGCCACATCCTTCGTGGTCCTCATCCAATTGGCCTCTGCATACTCAATAAACGCCTTCATCTCCTTTGCAGCCGGACCGTAGAACTTCTCATAATAATCGGCTAGCATGGCGTCCACATCCTGGTCCGCATCCCAGTACAGCCGGGAGGTGACATATAGGTTCAGATGATTGACCGCCATCGCATTCCACGGTGACTCATTTGACTTCCAATTCTCGGAGACTTCAATGAATTCACCTTTGGACTTACCCTTCAGAAAACGCAAATTTTCGGAGATAATATGGGGATAATAGGCAGGTACGGCCACCCATGGTCCTTCCGCACGGTTGTGAAGGTAATAGTCCCAGATGTAGATATCTTTTGACGGCAGTTTTTTAAGCCATTCCTCAGTCATCTTGTAAAACTGATCCCGGGTTTCCTTGTTATAAAAATCACTCCGCCACTGGCATAGGATGATCGCCATATTGGGGCTCAATTTTTCTATCTTCTCAGGTGGCAATTGATAGACCGAGTATGCCAGGCAACTCAATTTTTTATCCGGATTGGTCTTGTACACTTCCTTGGCTACGTTATCCATGAAATTCCAGACATAATCCGACAGCATCCCGTTCCAACCGCGCTGACGGGTCGCCTTGCCTTTGCAGAGTTCGCATTCACAGAGCGTACCGTATCCATCCACCGGCGCGATGGAAAGAATCTGCTCATCCGGATATATTTTAAAAACAGCGTTGCAATACTTCACGGTTGCATCCTGCAAAGCCTGCGAGGAAAAACAGGGGAAACCCTGATCAAACGCCAAATCCGCGGCCCTTTTGCCGTGATAGAGAGCGAAATACTCAGGTTTGGATTTATCCCGGTTGTGAACATTGATCAATCCGTGTCCGCCTCCGAATCCGCCATTCTGGTTTAGCCCCATCCGCATCTGCCACATGACGTAATCTTTGGATCCCCTCATGAAATCATTAAAGTATATGTATAAATGGCGGAGCTGGAAATCAGGCCTGACGGTTTTGTCCACACTCGGAACGGCAATGCTTGTCAGCTTCGGTACAACTTCCCCCAGTTCGCCCGGGAAATACCAGCGCACTCCCAGCCCACGGAGGAATTCATAGACTGCATTCATTGATCCGCGTTCATCGTAGGCCGACATTTTAACGGCGCCGTTGTATTCGTCTCTTGATATGGGATTGCTCCAGGTGCCACCGGTCAATGCGTCCCACTTCTCGTAAAATTTCGGCCTCCCTTTCTCGTCACCGATATAGTTGTCCCGCGGCTTGTAATCAGAGTCATGTCCAAGCAGGGCCATCCAGTCTTTCCCGGACACCATTTTGAACGCGCCGTATTTGAGGTCATCATCGCTCAGTTTCAAGTCATCGGTGTATTTGCTTTTCCCGACATAAATCTTCACAGGAATGGCATTGTCCACCACGTTCGCCACCGGCAGTTTTGCACCGCTGATTTTTTCTATGTACTCCTGAAGTTCCGTGGCGGCCATCTTAGCTGCGCGTGGCGGATTTTCGGAAATGATGATTTGCGCCTGCGGCTTGCCATCCTTCACGATAAAAGTTTCTGCGAATGCTGAATTGGAAAACAGGAAACCCGTAATTCCAACAACCAGAAACGCCACTCTGCCATAGAATGATACTTTTCTTCTCATTGCACAATCCCTTCCTTATTTCTATAATTATATTGATAATTTCAAATCAAATCCGACTTCATCCTCTTTATGATTTCCGGAAACCTTTTGATCTCCACCAATGGAGAATCGTGATTGCCGCCCGGAATTTCGGTGTAGGAAAAATTTTTATGGTTTTTCATTTTATAAGCCAAATCCCTGCCATTTTCCACGGGAATGATCTCGTCGGCGCCACCGTGTATGAGGATTATGGGCATGGTGAGTTTTTCCGCGTTAGCCTGTGCGGAATGCCTGAGGTAAAGATCCGGTTTTTCATCCGGCGTGCCACCGTAAGACATTCTGATCGCTTCAGAGATCTCATGAATGATCGGCTTGTCTTGAGTCTTGCACCATCGGTAATATGAAGCAAGATCGGTTGCGGGGCAAAGAATAAACATGGCATTGATATCTTCCGGGTGCAGCCCGGCATAAATCAAACCGCTGGTGCCACCCATCGAACCCGAGCATAATATTGTTTTCTTCATGCCATACTCAGTACGCAGGTAGTTGATCAGGTCATGCATGTCGGTTGCGGCAGCCGGCCCCATCCAGGCGTTGTCGCGCAGATTTACGCTTAGAAGTCCGGCTCCGCTGTCCTGGAATACCGGAAGGCACAATTTCCTGACATCCTCTCGGGTGAAAATCTGGTCTCCATGAGAACCATGACCGTGTATGAGCACAATCCACAACTCTTTATTTTTCCCGGGCAGAAGCAGAGCCCAGTCTTTCAGACCGTCAACGTCGCTGACGTAATCAAGCCTCATCAGATCTTCCGGAAAATGTTCGCCACAGGCTTTCTCACATGAAATAATTTTCATTCTATCCTCATCCTAAATTAATTGCAAATTTCTATTTTCAACAGACGGAGACCTACCTGCTTATTTTAATGCCAATTTTTTTTATATGCAATGGTAATTCAAATTCCAATGAAGACACGCTAAAGCCGTGAACTCCAACAAATTCTTTCAGTTATTAGTCTATAGTAGTCCAATACCTTTCCCCATTCGAAATTGCATGTTATACTAAGTCGCAATCAAGAGGCAAGAACATGCCTTACGGCATTGACTACCAACGTATGCAATTTGTATGTAGTCAAGCCCGTGAGGGCTGTTCTTTGTCTTTCATGATCTACTATCCAAAAGAACGCAACTCGGTATTAGATATTCCCTTCAGCATTCGATATTCAGTTGTTCAGATATTCTTAAAATTTTTCGCCTTCTTCAAAATCTTATCGAAATTCTCTCCCAGTCCTGGAATGATCTGCTTGTCCGGAACCGGCATGGACAGGTATCTGCCCAGTTCCCATGCCAGTTCGTGCCCAACGGTGTCGGAACCGAAGACTACCCGGTCCGCCCCGACTATTTTCATTGAATCTTCGAACGGACGCGTGGTGCAGAAAGTGCCGCAGAATTCCAAAAACACATTCTTATTTTCCAGTGCCAGTTTTTCAGCCTCAATCCTTCCGCGCGTACCGCCGCCGGAATGCCCCAGCAGGAAAAACGCATTCGGATATTTTTTCACTATATCTTTGAGCATTGCTGGTGAATCGCATGAGTCGTCCCATGTGTGGATCAGTATTGGCAACCTGTATTTGTCGGCGTATTTCCATACGGGCCCATAACCGGGATCTGTAACCGGGATCTTCCAGTATACAGGCAGGATTTTGAACCCTATGAAAAAGCCGCGCCTGAAGAAATTATCAAATTCAGAGGTCAATCCTTTCCCATAAAGAGGATTGAATGACAGATAGCCGGAGAAAATGTCTTTATGCTTAGTCAGATATTTTTCCGCAAGGAGGTTTCCTTCAACAGCTTCACCGAACAGTGCGTTTATCGCAGAGATCATCGTCCGCCCTACCCCGCAGCGCTTCATCTGGTCTGCCATGATCCTGATCTGCCCTTCAAAATCCATGTCGCGGAAATATTGTCCCAGGCTGATCGGACCCATATGTCCATGAGCGTCAATGACTTTTACACCCTCCAGCGGCAGTCCTTCCCGGAACGTGTTCCAGAGAGGTTTCTGTTTCAGAAGCGCTGTCTTCTCGAAGGATATTTTCCTGAGAGGTTTGATTTTTAGAAGTTTTTCGATATTGCCATGTGCAATCTGCTCACGTTGTTTTGGCGTAATCCGGTAATGGGCAAGGGCTGCAATCGCCGCACCATAATGCGCCTTGTTACCAATCCCGAACAGCAGACGTTCGGCGCCGAATTCTTCAATTATGATGTTTGCAGTGCCCCGCATGTGCATCCAGGATATATCCACATAAATGTTTTTCCGGCGCCACATCGCATCGATAAGACTTCCAAACCCGCACCAGGTCTTCTGCGTGAATACAAAGGACATCCCAGGGAATTTCCCCGCCAGCGTTACAACATCAAGGATATCGTTTTCAGACAAGCTTCTGCAGTCACAGAATACTACAGGCTTCCACTGGGCAAGTTCGGCAAAAATACGTTCCAGCTGAAGTACCGGGAACCTCGAGACTTCGGGGTAGATCCTGAGGGCCCGTACTTTTCCGGAGCCGAGATTTTCCTTCAGGAAATCCAATGCACCTTTCTCGTAATAGCATGACGGGGAAATGACAAATGCCGGAATCAGCCGGTCGGAATAACCGGATTCGGCAATTTCCTCCAGCAATCGGCGGTTTCCCCAGGCTGGGTTCAAATCCCTGGCCTCGACATGGGCTACCAGGGAACGGTCTATCCCCAAGTAATCCAGATGTTTCACCAGAGATTCGGCATTCGGAAACTGGGCTTCCTCATATGCCCCGTTCCCTATGAGGCCGTTGACGTTGAACAGCGTAGTATTATTCATTTTATTTCACCATATTTTGAATTATATTAATTTACTGTGGTGTGATGGAAAAACGGTGGGGTTTCGGCTGGGCGGCTTCACGGATCTTGGCATCCGCTTCAAGCACCTGCTGATTCACTTTTTCAGGAGTCGCATAGGCCGCAAAGGTGGCATTCGGATCTTTGAATCGGATCCCATAGTTCTGGCGCCAGAGCGATACAGAATTCTCTTTCGCGCCCACAAGGCTCAGTATCTGCCTGCATTGATCTGCAACCGGACCTTTTTCCAGCAATCCCATATTCCATCCCTTTCCAAGTTCATCTCCAGTCACGCGGGCCACAGGAATTCCATCCATCTCCACCTGATATGAACCAGCCTTGAGTCCGGTAACGGTTGTTATCCATTGGCTAAGATCTGCAACGGCCGGATAGACAACCAGCCCTCCCCGCGCATTATCGGGAATGGGCATTGGCAGGCAACTGTCCAGTCGGTCAAAAGATAAACCGCCATTCTTTTCCACCACCACGTTGCTGATCTGGCATTGAAGCGTCTCTCCTACTTTGCCGGTGGCATCCAGAGTCGCCTTGCTGACCAAACCCGGCGCGTTCAGCCCCTTCAATATGGCCGCCGCCATCGTCAGATTCCCCGCCGGACCGGGATGCACATAATCGATCCCAATATCTGCACCGCTCGCGGCCATTTCACTTTTTGACCAGGTATCCACCCACTGCTGCAGATTCTCACGACCTGGCAAATCCTTCTGTTTTTCAAGTACATCACGGGCCACGCTTGCCGCATAATGAACGCTTTGGATCGGATAATTTTTCGCCCATACATCCACCAGGGTGTGGAATTGATCGGCAAACGGAAGGCCCTGCTCTGCAGCCAAAACACATAATCCACTGGAAGATCCTTCCACGTTGTATTTCATGCTATGCTTCTTGATGGCGGCAAAATACACACCGTCAATAAGCGGATGCGGGGTGAACAGTACCGGAAGCGCTCCTATGCCCTTGATGCGCTCCACCAGCTTACGCAGATTGGGCAGATAATCCGTGGATAACCCGTCATTTAATCCCAGTTCCACGCTGACAACGGTCGGTTTCGGCTGCCATGCGGCCACATCCCAGTCGAATCGCGCTATGGCTTTCGGGACCGTATCCCCGCCTACACCGGAGTTGCGGAAATGGAACGTCAATGCCGGAAACCTGGCGTAACAGAACGCTTCAATATAATTGGCATGCTGGTGACGGGCGGTGACAGAGTCGCCAATCATAACCCACATATCCCCGTCCTTAAGAGGGAAGGTTCCGTTATACTTTGGCTTTACCTGCGGCTCCTGCGCCGAAACGGTTGAGGTAAATGAAACGGCCAATATCCACGCACATGACAACAGTAATGACTTCAGACTCATATTTTAATCCTTCCGTATTTTAGGAACGCCGGCATCCTGCCGGCATCTTTCTTTTTCCCAGTTTTATTTTATCAAACATTATGCCACCAAGTCGTAAAATCCCGGCCACCAAGTGCGTCGGGAGTTGTGGTACTTTTGCCACCTAATTTAATTTCCCAACTGGTTCAAGTAAATTGCATTAATCCGGCCCAGGCGTAAAAGTCCAATTGCCTGCTGAATCCTGCCAAGTGCCAACATTGTTACCTGCCACCCAGAAAGGCGTAAACCTTGTCGTAGTTGTATTTGGTGAATTTGTCACAGATTTTTTGTTCCGTGAGTCAGCATGAAAATCGGCATAGAGGACATTGAACGAACTCTTATTCTGATGACGCAATGCAACTCCATACGAATCAGTTTCCCAAACCGGGGAACAGAGTTTACTGAAAAGAGAGGCGTTCGTGTCGGCGACGTAGGCGAATCTGCTGGGAAATTTTAAATTCGGTCCCTTCAGCCACGGTGCATTAGGCAAATAATAGCCGAGGAGCTGATTTACACCTATCACAATATCAGGGGATGAAATAGAGAGTGCCGAGCGGCTGTTTTTATCTGTCACCTCCGGGCATGCATATGGGCTACGCACGTATCCGTCGCAACCTGTCGCACCCACATAAGAATATTTTACATTTCCAAAATATCCAAATGATACAAGATCCCTCTGCCAATTGAAATCACGGTGCGTATTATCTGGCCATTTCCACTCCGATGGTGGCAGATATTCGAAATCTTGGATATACATTGAGCATATTACGCCTATCTGTCTCAAATTGCTGAGGCAGTTTATCTGCCTTGCCATCCCTTTTGCGTTTTTCAGCGCCGGCAGCAGCATTGCCGCGAGAATTGCGATAATCGCAATTACAACGAGGAGCTCGATGAGCGTGAACTTATTTTTTATTTCGCTGTGAAAGAAAAAATCAACTGAGCGCTTTTTCATAAAGTCAATCCTCCCGTTTACTTGTAATTATACCGAGAAAAATTATAATTAGCAACGCCCGATTGGTTATTATTCATGCTTTATTAGGCAATTAAAACAAAGAAAAAGAACAGCATTTGCGGGCTTAACTCCTTTGAAACTTAATCATGTGCTTTTTAACGGAGCGCGGGTTTTCTAACCCGCGTTTTCCTATGTTGGCGGGTAGGAAAACCCGCCCTCCGTTTCTTATTGATAAAACTGCGACCTCCGCAGTCGGTCGCTAAGAACAAGTTTCCAATTAGTTTTTTGTTATTTGGAAGGGATTTAAATTATGAGCATTGGTTATAAGATCAAGCCGGTTCTTGTGAAAAAAATATATTGCGTAATCCATAAAAGCAAGAAACGTGATTTCAAGCTGAGATTGCATGCACACAGTCGGAATGTCCACGAAATAATCTTTGTTGATTACGGGAAAGTGATATTGACTATCGGAGGGACCAACACTTACATCAACCCGGGTGAATGTGTATTTATTCCAGGCGGGGCAAAACATTCCTTCGCGGGTGAGTCAGGTGCACCATTCAATTTCTTGAATATTATGTTTAAAGGCGAAGTTCCGCGAGATCTATTCGGTAAAAGTCTGCACGTCAACCGGAAATGCCTGGAATTGATTGGGAAACTAAAGCAGGAAAGCGTCCAAGGAATTCCCTATCATCTGGAGATCATAGGCTGTTATCTGACTGAACTGATAATCAACCTCCTTAGGCAGGTCAATGGTTCGATACCGGATAGGCAGCCTGAATCCGCCAATCGCCAGCGTTATCAGTCGGAGTATGTGAACAGGGTTCTGGCAATTATCGCGGATGAATACGCATCTTCCCTGAATCTCAAGAAACTCAGCAGGGCTGCCGGCATCGGTGAATCCAGGCTGAAACAGCTTCTAAAGATTGAAACAGGCGAGAACTTCACCGCGATCCTGCACAAGCAGAGAATAACTGCAGCCAAACATCTCCTGAGCGAAGGAAATTTCTCACTAGAAAATGTCGCCAATGCAGTCGGATATAAGTCTTCATCATTCTTTTTCAAGGTATTCAAACGTGCAACCGGCATGACGCCGAAAGCCTATTCCAACAGCCTCGGAGATCCGATGGGAATGGACTGGGAAAAGCAACATGCGATTATAAAGGGAACCTCTAAGAATTGACAAGCACTGTTTCAGCATTCAATGCGAATGGCGGCAACCACATCGGGATATTGCTCAACGGCAATACCGACTCATCCAGTTTAATCCCTATCTTATCTTTCATGAACTGTCGGCGCGCTTCAATCCTCCTCCACATTTCCGGATACAAGGAAGCAAGGGTTGAACGCAGTTTTTCATCGGCCAGCACAACACCATCCTCCATGTTGCTTGTGCAAATAGGTTTCCTGGGGATCGGGATTATGTCCGCCTGTATTGCCATCCCCGATTTTAGGACAGTACCGTTTCCAAGGCTGAAAGGCGAATTAGTCCACTCATCGAGATGAATGAAATGTCCCGGATTGAGGGCAAAACTGAAAAGCTCCGGATTGCGCATTCTTTCAGCTTCGGCAAAAACGGATCCGGCAGTGGCGCCTACCTTGAGAGACTGATACCACGCAGAAACAACACTGAAATAATTACAGACATATTGTTCATAAAAAACCCGGGCTTCAGCAGGAACATCATTCGCGGAGGAGGCAATAAAACCGGCACGAGCCGTGAGCGAGCCGACTACACCCAATGCCGCAGTAAACTGCATCCCCTTTCCTGCTGAGTTGTCACAGGGGCTCGAAAGCCCGCGCGCAGCCTTATCCCCGAAACTTGTCATGGTATGACATGACAACGGCAATCCCCGCGGATCAAAAACAGCTGACACTTCATTTTCCCTGATGCCGAGTCTGAGCTTTTTGAAAAACTGCAGCATCGCATCCGACGTGACCGTCGCCGCATATTCGAAAAATGCAATCTGCTCCGGTTCATTTATGATCCGCAATCCATTTGCGTTATTCATGAAAATATCGTTGGCATTGACGATATTTCCCTGGGCGCCTGTCATGTCACGAAGCAAATCAACAAGGTAAGCCGGTATTTCAATTGCCTCACTTTTAAGTCCAATCATGGACCGTAGCTGCGTTTTCCAGCCGGCGCATCCCACCTTCGCTTTTCCGGTAATTCCAAAATCAGCCAATATTTCCCGCAGTGTTCTCGATGAGTTCCTCGGCTGTCCCATCAGACTGAAATCCTGGAACAGCTCAATCTCGATACCAAGGTCTTCTGAAGGCAGATAGCCCATGCACTCGTTGCCGACAAGCAGCTTCTTCCTCCCGTCTTTGGATAGGAGCAGAAGCGCCTCCTCGAAGCGCGGATCGAACCCGGAGAGGAAAGACATGTTGGCGGAATGTTCCCGGTCCGCATAAACAACAAGAACGTCAACTCCAGATTCGCGGATTTTCCCGAGCGTCCTGCCTATCCTTGCCAAGTACGTTTCGGATTTGATCTCGGGCCTGTTTTCGGCACGTCCGAAATCAGGAAGCACCACCTTGCTAAAACTAACCACAATAAAACTCCTTTTATTACTCCGTGACGGACAGAATTCAGAATGAAATTATAAATTGAATCAAGATTTATCCTGAATCCCGACTCCTCTTTTGAAACTTGCAACATGAGTATGTTGGGCTTTAGCCCGACACTCTTCGTTTTTCAATTTATTGTGTCCAATTTGAAAACATTGTCGGGCTAAAGCCCAACATACTTCTTTAGCCTGATCCGCCGTGGCGGATGCTGGTCTTCCAACATCGCTATTATAGCCTCTCCGGACAAAAGAAAGAATCGCCCTACTTGATCGTAAAAAATTCTTATTGATAAAACAAGAGTCACACAACTCGACCGCTGAATTCTGACTACTTATACAATTTCCTAGCCTTTATTACATTATCCCAGAGCAGTCAACGCCAGGATATTTTCCCGGTAAACTTTCTTCCTCAGTTCGTCTGGCACCTTGATACGGTCCATGAGCCTGGTATGGAAATCGCTCATATCCCTGATCGCAGCTTTGATGCTGGAATCATCTGTGAAATACGTTCCGTCGGTCCCAAAGCAGAGCTTGCCAACAGCAGCTGAGTCCAATTTACCGTCGGGCGAAAAAATCTGGGCCCACATGTCCAAAGAACGGCGATAGGCTGTCCCGCCTGAAAGATCGGCATATATGTTCTTGTGGCTGCTGATCATTTTCCAGGCCTCCTCCCACCAGGGATTTCCAAAGTGCGCCATCAGGATCTTCAATCCGGGAAATGCGCGTGCAACCCGGTCCAGTGCGGCTGGACGCATGTCGGTGATATCCGTATAAGTCTTTCTGCCGTACAAACCGCCCGGCTCATATACTTCAGCAACCAGGAAACCGGTATGGAACACAGCAAGTCCACGTCTTGCACATATGGCATCATACAGTGGGAAATATGAATCATGCCCATATGATTTTTGAGGGGATATGAATTTTATGCCGACCGCTCCAAGCTGGAAAAGCTTGTCTATTTCTCCAGGGGTGATTACGTCCATGTCCACTTGGGCCACGGGGATTACGAAGTCTCCGAAAATCCTTTTCAGCTCGAAAGTTATTTCCGGCACATCAAGCATAACCACTTTTTCAACGCCGGTTTCCTTCGTGCATTTTCTTACATATTCTTCCGGAGTGATTTTACCCGGAACCCATGATGTCATCAGCGGTTGCGCCAGCTTTCCGGCAGAATTCCGCTCCGCATGCGCCCCGTGTATATGCGAATCAATATACATTGTATTCTGTTCCTCGTTTTTATTTATCAAAGTAATTATTTTCCTGCGGAAAATAATTTCATTTTCTGTTAATACATAAATCACCAGATCAAATCTGTTTTAACCGCAAAGTTCGCTAATGGGATCGCAATGTACGCAGAGTCGAAAAATTTCTTTCCTCTGCGTTCTTTGCGGTTAAATCCATGTCTTTGTATTTTACCTTACTCAAATTGCGGTAGCCATTTCCTTGTTGCTGACAACAACTCCTCTCCCATTTTCCGAATGTCCGTAGGTGCGAGTTTCGCACAGAGCGGATCGAGCGTCAAAGCCTCCAATGCCATCTTTTTATTACCGGTCAATGCGGCTTCCAAAGTCATTTTCTGGATCCGGCAGTGTACTTCGGTAAGCTCTCTCAATGTTTCCGGCATCGATCCGATTCCTATCGGCGCGAATCCTGAAGAGTCAACCAGACCCAGTGTTTCCACAACCGCACCGCGAGGGAGGTTGTCAATCTGCCCGATATTCGGAAGATTCACCACATCAATGAAAGGAGTATTGGTCACCAGGGCCCTCATGATGTCAACTGCGGTTTCACGGCTGCGGGCCAGCATTTTCTCCTTGCCTGAAGCCATCTTGAGCGCAAATTTCCTCGCCCCTTCAATCCCTTTCTTCCTGTCTTCAACCGAAGTGCGTTTCAGCTTGAATTTCTCGATCATCTTATGGTCGGTCAGATATGCGGTGAAAAACTCGCTTGTATGCCTGTCGGCGGAATAGGTCAAATAACCGTAATGTTCAAATATTTCGGCGAACAGTTCATGGTTGTTGTCGGAGAAACCGGCAGGATCCTTGCTCGCCTTGTCAAACTTCAAGAGGGTCGAAGAACCGAGTTTCTCGCGGAGCAACGGATATCCGTCTTTTCCCTTGGCCATGAAATTCAGTATCCAGAAGAAATGATTCACTCCGCCGTACCGTACAGACAAATCCTTCTCCTCCACGCCCATTACCCTGCTCAAATAGTTGAGCGTACCCATCACACCGTGGCACAAGCCTACAGTCCTCAGGTTGGACACTGCGCAGATGGCGCCGGTCAGTCCGGCCATCGGATTGGTATAGTTGAGAACCACTGCACGAGGCGCTAGCTTCTCGATCTTACGGGCCATTTTCTCGAATACCGGCACATTGCGCAGCAGACGCGACCAGCCGCCTGGCCCGACCGAATCTCCTACTGTCTGGTAAATTCCGTACTTCTCCGGGATCTTCAGGTCATGTCTCATCATATCAAGTCCTCCGGTGGAAATGGTGATGAGTACAAAATCGGCATCTTTAAACGCCTTGTCTTCATTGTTGGTTGCCGTGAAACTGAATTTCTTGTGGTTGTCGGCGCAAATCCGGTCTATTGCCGCCTTCATCTCTTTGGCCGCTGTAAGGTTCAGATCCAGCAACACCACTTCCGATCCTTCAAGCTCGGAAGTCTGGACCAGGTCACAAAGTAAACGCGGGCTCCAGTTGTAACTGCCGCCACCGACCATAACGATTTTAGTTTTTGATGACATAAGTTCCCTTAATATTTGAGGGAACCTCTAAAAATTGGCATATGGCGCGAGACAGGAGATTATGAATAGGCAGCTAGGAGGAAAATTGCGAGCATACCCGAAGTGGTATGTAAGCAGTTTTACGACAACGCTGAAATTCATAAGATTCCGTCTCCCTTCGGGTTGCGTATCTTTTTGGCTCAATAAAGAATATTCCTCTCTCGGCGTATCCACCGATACGCCTCCGTTCAGAAATTCTTTTTGAGCTTTCAAAAATCTTCCGTCCGCCTAGGCGGACCAAATGCGAATTTTTAGAGATTCCCTTTATGTTAATGATATTCCGTTTTGCAATTATATTGCAGAATGATATAATAAACAACGCTCTATCCGGTAAAATAATTGTTTGATTCTGCAATTCACACATTTGCAGGAAGGTTTGGATTAATGCAGCTCAATTATAATTTCACGCCAGTCCTGGTCAAAAAAATCCTTTTTGTCGCCCACAAAGGCAAAAGACGCGGATTCCGGCATCCATCAAATGTCCATCCTGCGAAAACCCATGAGATAATGTATGTTGATTACGGCAGGCTGGTTTTGAACCTGAATGAAAAGAGCATCCGCATCAATCCCGGTGAATGCATATTTATTCCAGGCGGGGCCTGGCATTCGTTCTCCGGAGAGGAAGGGGCGCCTTTCGATTATCTGAACATCATGTTTACCGGAAACCCGCCGCATTCGCTTTTCGGAAAAAAACTTCATGCGAACCGGAAATGCATCGAACTGATGGAAATTTTAAAACAGGAAAGCATTCAGGAAATACCTTACTGCCGGGAAATAATGGCAGGTGTCCTGACAGAATTGGTCTCACGCTTCCTGAGACAGGTGGAATTCTCAATACCGGACAAGCTGCCGGGCTCGCTCAACAGCAATCGCTACCGGTCCGAAAATGTGAACAGGGCTCTCAAGGTCATCTCCGACGAATATTCCAAACCACTCACCCTGAAACAGCTCAGCCGGTCCGCCGGGATAGGCGAATCCCGTCTGGCACAGCTTCTGAAAATTGAAACCGGGGAGAATTTTTCCTCAATCCTGCACAAACAGAGGATAACTGCCGCCAAGCATCTCATAAGCGAAGGGACTTTTTCACTCGAAGAGATTTCCAACGCCGTCGGCTATCAGTCCACCTCATTCTTCTTCAAGATCTTCAAACGTATAACCGACATGACACCGAAGGCCTATTCGAAGAGCCTGGGAGATCCAACTGTTCGAGAGTGAGAAATCTGAAAGTTGCCTCATTTACAGGAGGTATTCTTGTGCCGCCACCCTACGGGGGCTGAGAATCATATTTATCATTCATCATCCCCACGCTTACGCATGGGGCTACAATATGTCGCCCTCTGCGAGGGCTGAATAATAAATACAGTTTGCTATATTGTATTATAGCCTCCGCAGGAGGTGTAATACTGTAGCCCAACGGCGGAAGCCTTGGGAAAACGAGGATTACATAAAATCATCAAGTCCCCGCAGGGCGGCGACACTTAAGACGGGGGACATTCGGGTCGCACGCATTATTGGAGTAGGCCGAAGCTCCTGACGTAAAAAAACACAAGAAATGAGAATCAATCCCCGGTGGAAAAACTAACCGTGCCGGAACTGCCGCAGTTCCGCCTGACACTGTCGAACTCATTCCTAAGCTTCTCCATCCCCTCCTTGTCCAATGGCTCCCAGTCGCTGAAAACCGGATCAATAAATCTGACATCCGCCCCGGTCAATCCGGCAGCCAAAGAAACGTCACCCCAGCACAGGAATCCGGGAATGTAATCAACCATAGCCGAATATTCAGGCGGGGCATTCCTGTGGAAAAGCAATGAAGCCGGACTTTTCTCCATAACAACCGGGACTGATTTCCCGTCCATTGCCGAAAACAGCAATGCCGCAAGACCAGCCTCCCTGAAACCGGCGACAGATATCCGGGAATCCGGACACGACATCCTGAGATATGATGAAATCAAGGCGAAATCCCTGCACCATTCCCCCATCAATGTCCTGCCGAGCCATAAGACAGATCTGGGAAAATTGAGATACATGATATTTGGGTTGTCATTTCCATAAGTCTCACCGGTGCCCCACAGGTCGGGAATAAGCACACCTTTCCCTGAATCCATCGCTTCCCGCAGGATGGTCGAACCGGTCAGCTTAGCTTTCGAACAAGGAGCAGCCAGGATCACGAACTCCTTGGCTTTTGAAGTCGGTTTCTTAAAAATGATGGGGATCATTCTTCCGCATTCCGTCTCCAGTGCGATTCGTTCCCAACCGTCGGCAGGAGAATAGGTATGCTCCTCCTTCAATTTCAACTGCTGCCCTATCTTGAGTGTTTTCGCCAGCCCGGCCCGCGCAATTTCAACGTCAATGTTTTTCCTGTCGAGGAGTGCCTTCTTCAGTTCTTCACCTTTTTTATTGCAATACCCGGCAATTGAAATTACTTTTTCATCCCTCTTCCCTTTTTCAAAAACCATCACATTCTCTTCCGGAAGGCATTCAAAAGGTTTTTCAATTTTCGGGTTTCCGTGTCCGATCCCTTTCAAGTGCAGATCAAACCAGCCCAGCATCGCTTCCCGGATTTCAGGCCAGTAGCCATGTGGCAGGTTGAAGATCTGATATGCCAGTTTTTCATCGGCCCCATATGATTTGAAAACCTTTCTCGCTTCCGCATAGCTGCGCAGCATCTGTGAAGGGAAGAAAGTGATATTGGTATCTCCCAGGCAGTTGCAGATCTTTAAAGCCCTTGGTGCCACAAGTGCGAGAACGCCGGATTCCTCAGTGTAGGTAAGCCCGTCAGGCAGAAGCTCGCATATGCAATTGCTTGCAGTCACATAAGATTCAAAAGTCCCTACGCTTACCACCGGCATGGCAGCTGCCACCCTGTCATCCATTGCGGCAAGCCACATTGTCTGGTTTCCGCCTCCGCTGGCACCGGTGGCTCCGATTCTGGACGCATCCACAAAATCCAGGGAACAGAGTAGATCTATCCCCCTCATGTTGTCAACGATTTGGATTCCCATCAGCGTTTCGCCGATGTTCATCAGGGAAGCGCCCAGCATGCTGCCATGATATTCATATTCCCCGTGCACCGTACAGCGCTCACCGGAACCGAAAGCGTCAACGGAAAGGCATACATAGCCGTTCTTGGCAAGACTGTGCCCCCTATCCTGAACCCTCTCGGCCAATCTTCCCTGCGACCAGTGTCCATGCACGTTAATGACGCCTGGAAACGGTCCTTTCCCCTCAGGGACATAAAGGTTTCCGGTCACATAGAAACCTTTGCGACTCTGATAGTAAATCTTTTTCACCTTGTAGCCGTCCATTTCAATAACACCGGTCTCACGGCAATCCAGGTCAATCCCGTGGTCAATACTTACCCCTAAAGAGTTCCATATCTTCTTCCGGAGTTTCTCCCTGTCAGATTTCCATCTTTCAAGGTTTTCAGGCAACTGATGTATCCTGAAAAGACGTGCAGCCTCATTTCTAAGGGCTGACGGGATATAATCGGTGAAAGGCTCTCTCCATACTTTCGGCAGGGTCATATGTGTTTAATCCTTGTCTCTAGATTTTCATTTCCTGGTTTCAAAAAGGCATTTTATATCAAAAACAGGACAAAAGCAAATCTGAGAGCTGATTTTAAAACTCCTGAAAACGGTTGTTGTGCCGCATAACCGGATGATGGAACTGTAGCAGTATTATTTAGTGCTTAATGGATTCTTAGAAAAAACTACAGAATTCACAGAGAACTGGAAATGATACTGCTAACGTAGTAAAAATCACGTAAATGAAACCCCGAATAAATCAGGAAATCCCCAGCTTATACATTTTACGGTAGAGTGATTTGCGATCAAGTTTAAGAAGTTTTGCAGTTTTAACTTTGTTGCCATCTGCATTAAGAAGCGCGTTCTTTATCAGTTTTCTCTCAAAGTTGCCGACAATATCCTCAAGCCCCATTTCAGGATCCACTTCTTCAGCAGTATCGTTGTCGGCTTTTTGTCCAGCAACGTTCAGCGGCAGGTCAACAATATTGATCTGCTTCGATTCAGAGGTCAATACGGCCATTTTGACTGCATTCTTCAATTCTCTGACATTTCCCGGCCAGCCATAGTCCAGAAGCTGTTTCAAAGCTTCCTGGGAGATTCCAATGACTTTCTTCTTGAACTCGTTGTTTGCATTTTCTATGAAGTGGTTGGCGATGACGGCAATGTCCTCTTTCCGCTCCCTCAAAGGAGGTATGAGAATACAAGATTCATTTAACCTGTGGAAGAGATCCTGCCTGAATTTATTCGTTTTCACAGCAGCGGAAAGATCAATGTTGCTTGCCGCAATTATGCGCACATCCACATCCACCGCTTTCGAATCCCCGCCCAGGCACCAGACTTTCCTTTCTTCGAGGACACGCAGCAGTTTCGCCTGCGCCGCTTCAGGTAGATTGGAGACTTCGTCCAGGAAAAGCGTACCTCCGTCGGCCTGTTCAAACTTCCCTTTACGATCCGCAAAGGCTCCAGTAAAAGCCCCCTTCTTATGACCGAAGAGTTCACTTTCCACCAGGTTTTCCGGAATCGCACCGCAGTCTACGGGAATATACGGTTTTTCCCTCCTCGGACTTTCGCGGTGAATCATATCGGCTACAAGCTCCTTGCCCACTCCGCTTTCACCGTAGAGCAAGACTGTCATATTGGTCTGTGCGATGGTTTTCACCTTCTTCAACATCTGCTGGAATGCAGGGCTTTCACCGATCATCCTGGGTACAGTGGATTTTTTCGCCAGCTCGGATCTTAGATAATTCATTTCATTGTGCAGGTAACGGTTCTCTAAAGCCCTCTTGATCACCAGAAGCAGCTCTTCATTGATGAAAGGTTTGACAATATAATCAAACGCCCCGGCCTTTATGGCGTCCACAACATCTTTCACACCACCTTCTGAACCTGTCATCATGATTACCGGCAGATCCTTGTCGGTGTTCTTCAATTCCTTCAGCAGCTCCCGCCCGTCGGCGTCAGGCATACAGACATCGAGCAAAACAATT
This sequence comes from uncultured Victivallis sp., assembly GCA_964540865.1. Taxonomy (GTDB): domain Bacteria; phylum Verrucomicrobiota; class Lentisphaeria; order Victivallales; family GWF2-50-93; genus GWF2-50-93. The sequence goes on along the minus strand of CAZION010000028.1, from coordinate 31,941 downwards.
TCGGGATGATTGTTCGTTACTTCCTTGAGCACGTCTTTGCCGCCGTAAAGGGATTTTACCAGGTATCCCTCATTGGTCAACACAGTTGAAAGCATACCGTTCAAGGCTACGCAATCGTCAACTACAAGGATTTTACTTTTCATTTCGCCTCTCTTTCCCTTCCGCACCGCCTTAAGATCATTACTGATACTATACACGCCATAAGATTCCGGGCAAGGATTTATGACATATGGGCTATTTATAACGAGCCCTCATCCCAGGACAAATCAATCTTTCTTTTACAATCGTGTCATATATTTTAACAGTTGCAGCGACTAATATAACGAAAACTAAACACAGGTAATTAATTTTGATGGACGAGATTGAATTGCGGGCGCAACTGGAAAAGCATCATGGTGTAAGCTATGGATGGGCTTTGAATTGCTGTTCACACAATAACACGGAGGCGAAAGACGTGCTGCAGCTGGCTTATTTGAAAATACTTCAGGGCCGCGCCAGATATAAAGGCAATTCCTCATTCAAGACCTGGCTTTTTTCCGTAATCCGTTTTACAGCCGCGGACGAACGCAGACGGGCATGGTTCCGCTGTCTCGGACTTAAAAGATATGCGGATACAACTTTAAACGATTCGACATGTGCCGGACATGGCGATTCATTGGATAAGGGAGATATTTCCAAAATTTTTAAAATTTCCTTTGCCCAGTTGCCCAGACGCCAGAAGGAAGTATTGCACTTAGTCTTCTATCAGGACATGAGTCTCCAGGAGGCATCGCTGGTAATGGGAATATCCATAGGTTCAGCGCGGACTCATTATGAGAGGGGAAAGGGAACCCTGAGAAAATCGTTAACTTCGTCAAAGGTGGACTAATGAAAAATGAAATTACAGATGAAAAATTGAAGAGTCTCTTCTGTGAAATGCGAATTGAAGATGAATCTGAAGCCCCTGATTTCGAAAAACTGGTCCGCAGACCAGTTACATACTTTCATAAATTCGCGGTATTGCGTATCGCTGCGACAATCACAATTGTCATCCTGCTCGGAGCAATTGCCTCCCTGATGATGACATCCTCTAAAAAGACAATATCGGATACGGTCGCATCGCAATCTCAGGAAAGCTGGTCTTTGATCTCGGACTGGCAGGCATCAACCGATAATCTCCTTGCATTAAACAGTGCGCAGTACGGCGGCGCATTCACCACTTCTACTGACTCATTTCTGGAATTTTCAACAACATATAAAGAATAGGAGGAATCCATGAACCTAAAGAAGATCGTAATTTCATCGGCACTGGCGCTGTCAACGGCAACATGCTGGGCGCAGTTCCAGGGGGGTGGCAATCCGCAGGGAGGCGTGCAACAGATGCCGCAGAACAAACCTCAGGGCTGCGGACTGAATGAGAATTTTTTCACACCCGAAATGGTCATGCAGAATCAGCTCTCCCTCAATCTTAGCGACGAGCAGAAGTCGTCTATCAAGAAAATCATGAAGGAGTCGGTGGTAACGTTTACTGATCTCCAGTGGCAGCAGAGCGTCAAACAGGAGGCCATGACTTTACTCCTTAAACAGGAGAAGGTTGACGAGGCGAAAGCCGTCTCCCATCTCGAAGAACTGCTTGTGATCGAAAATGAGATCAAGAAGCTCCACCTGAGTTCATTGATCAAGGTTAAAAACCTGCTTACCGCAGACCAGCAGGCAACCCTTGCATCCCTGAAGAGAGCTTCTTTCCCGGCAGGAATGGGTGGTCCAATGCAAGGTGAAAGAAGAAGGGAAAGGAATCAGGGCGGCAAGCAGACACAGGGGAATCCTCCGCCACCAGAACAGGACTGAGGCAATCTCATAATGCTAAATAATATTAAGGGAAGGAGGATTAGCGGGAAATTGTTTTTTGAATAGGGTTAGAAAAAAGATAAATACCGAATAAAATTAAAATCTAATTATGGAGATTACAATGAGTAAATTCGTTAAGTCAGGTCTGGTTTTTGCGTTGGTTTTTACATTCTGCGCTGTATCACTGGAATATGGTGCGATTAAGAAGAAAGACCGCAAACGCGATGGTACATGCGTGACCGCCGTGTCTGAAAAAAGCGCATTTACTATTGCTGCCATAAAAGCTAGAACCAAAGATAAAAAACGCGACGGTTCATGCCTTCTCGCAGCAGCTCAAGATAGCTCTGTAGCTATTGCTGCAATCAAGGCAAAGGCCAAAGATCGTAAACGCGATGGTTCATGCTTGGTTTAACAGTCCTATTTTGCCTTAGTTTGGAAACGACATAAAACTTATATCCTGATAATCGCAGTTCATGCTCTTAAAAAGGTATGGACTCCGATTATCAGGTTTATTTATTACTTCTTTTTATATTTATCAATCTATTATTCCGAGCATTGTCATAAATCTGCGTAATATTGGTAAGGGCTCTTTATCCTGGGTGAGTTCGTCTCGCAGTGGATAAATGCGTTATTCTTCATCGTCCTTATCCGCTTTAACTTTGTCGGCACCGGTTTTTATCCCCAAACCGGAAAGACCTGGAAGTTTCATGAAAGAACTCCTCTCGGTCTCCGGATTCAAGCAATCAATATTGTATTCGTTCAGGGCGAAGATCATCGTGTCAGAGGATCCCTGCAGGGCGGTCGGGCCTGGTTCCTTTATCCATTTAGACTGGACAGCCTGGTTCTTTTCCACGGCGGTTTCAACTTCATACGAAAACTTTCCCTCTCCAATGCGCTTTGATGCGAACGTAGGGTTTTTACCGAACTCCATTTCCTTCTGCCAGTATGCAAGCATCCTCATATAAACCCTGGTTCCCAATGTCGGAATCCCTTCTCCCGGCGGAAAGAAAGTGGCTGTAATCCCGACAACCCTGTTCTGAGAGTCAACGGCACAGGAAATAGATTCCACCGTGAATCCTTTTGAGGCTTTCTTGAGATTTTCATCTACAAAAGTGTATATCTTACCCTCGATTCCGAATCCCTTAGGTATAGGCCTTGCATCCGGCATTTTCAGTATTTGGGAACCTGTTAACTCTTTTTCAATTTTCTGAAATGTACCGAGCGGCGAACTTTTTGAAATGCCATAGTTTTTACCGGTAAATGAACTGTATATGAAATAAGCGAAAACCAGGATTAAAACCGGGACAAACACCAGCTTGATGATAGGGATAAGCTTTGAAATTATGCTTGGCGCCTCCTCCACGCTTTCCTCGTCGCTTATCGTCTTCAACTTTTTACCGGTATTGAAGTTGTAACCGCAGCCGACACAGATCACCCTGTCAGCTACGCCCACATTCGCGCAGAATGGGCACTGCTTTACATCTGACCCGTCTTCAGATGCAGGGGGGATTTCAAGTTTCTTCCCGCATTTACAGGCGAGGGATTTTCCGCCATGGGCATCCTCAAACGTATATTTCTCCCTGCAGTCCGGACACTGGATCAAGATAGCCATATCCATTCTCCTCAGTTTATTTTGTTTATCACTCTTCCAACAAGAACCATTACCACTAAAATTATGAAGCATGGCCCGAAAACCATCAACACAAACGCATACATCTGTCTCGCTGTGAAGTCTACAAGTGCGCTTTTTAAAGCCTGTATTTCACCGGCTAGAAGAAACGCCACACCCTGTGCATAAACCATAAGGGCCGCCGAGCAGATGGCGATACCAGATAGAACAGCTCCGAAACCTATTATGAAAAGCCCTATCCATATAAGCACAAACATCAGAACAATACACAGTATAAATGAGATTAGTACAAGCGGTCTGAATATTCCGGGCATGACATCATAGACAAATCTCAGGAATTTCAGCCACCACGGGGTGTCGTCATGCACGTGTATCTGGGTTTCAAGCTGTTCCCCGGTCTTCAGGTTGAAACCGCATTTCATACAGACAACTATTCCAGGCTCAAGAAGATGCTGGCACCTGGGACAGCATTTCTGCGACGGGGTATGGAAGATATTTCCGCAGCCGGAACATTCGAACATCCTACCTGTCTGATCATTTTCCAAACTATAATCTTTTCCGCAATGAGGACATTTGAAATCTAACATTGCTTCAATTCCTTAAAAAAAAGTGACCGGATATGCTGTTTCCTTACAATATTCGGAACCGAGCTGAAATTCAAGGCAAAAAAAATCCCGCCTTGCGGGCGGGATTTTGAAATATAAAAAAACTACGTTCTTTTATCTAGCGTAGAATTCGATTACTCTCATGAGCTCGACACCAGATGGATTTTCCTCTATCATCGGTTCCCTTACGACTTTTGCCTTGCAGCCTTCCTTGTCAACTTCAAGATATGGTGGAATCTCGCAGTTGGTGGTTTTTGCGACATTCGCAAGAGAGGGATCTTTTTCAACATTGATTGAAATCACCTGCCCGGGATGGAGCCTGTATGACGGGCGATCAACAATTTTACCGTCAATCAGGATGTGACGGTGCACGACACACTGCCTGGCCGCGTGAATGGTCGGAGCAAGTCCGGCACGGTATACGGCGGCGTCAAGCCTGAACTCAAGGTTGCGGAGGAGCTTCTGATCTGTCTGGGTCTTACCTTTCTTGGCATCGACGAATGACAGATGCAGCTGTTTTTCGCTGAGTCCGTAATAAACCTTCAGCCTCTGTTTCTGGAGGAGCAGCTCTCCGAAGGTGGAAAGCTTGTTCTTTGAATTTTTGCCGTGCTGTCCGGCCGGATATGGCCTTCTGTTGCTCGGGCATTTTGCTTTTCCCCAGATGCATGCACCCAGGCGACGGCATAGTTTGTGTTTGGCTCGATCTTGCATAATCTCCTTTTCCTTTTGGTTTTGACTTGCGGAAAACAGGTGTCAAGCTTAATTATGGAACCTGTCTTCCAGTTTTAACGCTTCCGTCTAATTACGGCAAAGCTGTGAAATCTAGCAGGGATCCGGTTTTATTCAAACCCGGAAACAATTTTCAACGACTTTATTATACTAGTTGTTTCTTATGAGATATTCTGAAAAACTCAAAAAACTCACCATTAAAGTACGGAAGCGTCTGGAATCCGCCCCAGGCTGCCATGACTGGGCCCATACATCCAGGGTACTGCATAACGCCAGGCTCATAGCCGCTGGGGAAAAAAACGCAGACATTCAAATCGTAGAGGCCGCTGCGACCCTACACGACATCGCCCGGCCCGAGGAATTGAAAAGCAAAGGTAAACTCTGCCACGCCGTAATCGGTTCCAAGATGGCAGAGAAATTCCTCAGAAAATGCGAATTCCGCAACGATGAATTCATCAAAAAAGTCTGCAACTGCGTAAAAACCCACAGGTATAGGGGCGGACATAGCCCTTCAAGTATTGAAGAAAAGATTGTGTATGACGCGGACAAGATGGATTCCATTGGTGCGGTAGGGGTTGGACGCGCCTTTCACTTCGCCGGAAGGATCGGAGCAAAACTACATAACACCGAAAAAGAAGCCCTCTCCTCCAAATCATACAGTTCGGAAGACTCCGCCTACCGCGAATATCTTGTAAAGCTCCGCCATATCCACGGCAAAATGCTCACAAAAACAGGCCGCAGAATTGCAAGACAGCGCTCAGACTTCATGCATGAATTCTTCAGGCAGCTCAATACCGAAGTGTATAAGCTTGATTAATAGGTTCCCCTAATATTTTTCCGCCAGTTCAACCATCTTATGGTAGTTTTTCATTACATTAGGGGAAAGACTGCGGCCATAGGGACATGCTGACGGCATAAGGACAAATCCCCTTCCGGTGCCCGCAGTGCCTTCGTCCAAAGCCTTTACGATTTTCTTTTCAAATTCTTCGGGCGCCAGGTTTTCAAGATCACTGGATTCAAGATTGCCGAACAATGTGAAATACCTGCCGTATTTCTCCCTGACATAGCTCAGTTCAACATCACCCTGCGGGGGCGGCTCTATCGGATCAATGCCAACACATCCTGTCTCCACAATATGGTCCAGCACGTTTCTGATATTGCCATGACAATGTATTCTGGCGTAACCTCCATGTTTCTGAATCATATCAACCATGGGCTTCACATAATTGACGACATATTCCTTGAACAGTTCGGGTGGGAGATAAGGAGGAGTCGCATATTCAGGGCCGCAGATGCGCCACAACCTGCCCGGAAGCGCTTTTGAAATCGCCTCTGTTTTTGCATATATGGATTTAGCGCATTTCTCAAGCGCCCTGTGGAAAAGTGACCGCTCCGTCAAGGCGATAATCGTATATTCCTCCATGCTGAACAATTGTGCCACATGGCAGAGCGGATCTGCAAAGTCAATCATCGCAATACCGGTATCGCCCAAATCATTTTCGGTCTTTATGAAATTCGATATGTCCGGATTTGAAAAATCAATATTCCCATCCGGCAAATCAAGCCAAGCCTCCAAATCTTCAACACCTTTCAGAAGATGCTCAAGGGTCCAAACGGTGTTGACTTCAGGGTCGCGTCTGGTTTTCGAAGTCAAAACCCTGCCCCCGGCATTTACCGTATGCACTTCATATGAACTACCTCCTTCCATATAACGCTTTATTTCCATATGCGTCTCTCTGTTGCCTCCTCCATGTTTAAAAGGAACGGATCTCCTCACAATCCTGTCAGACCTTTCTTTCGCCAGTTCGATGACAGGCCTCCAGGAAGGATCTGAATAGATATTGAAAGGATCATTGTCGAGGGGATTTTCATCATATCCGTTTATCTCATAGAAACAGACAGGCGGACGGTCCACACCCTTCCCCCTGATTGAAGCCATAAGCCGTTCTTTCCTTGTCATCTCCAAACCTCCAATGTTTAGTAATCATTTCCATCTTTAAATGCTAGATATTATATAACCGGGGAAGCCATTTGTATTTAGTAATTATTTATACTACATTTCGCAATTAGTATCATTATTCACTGATATTATTTAATTATTTGTACCTAATACTGTTTTATCATGTCGCATTTATGAATATACTGAATATAAAATACCCTGTCGAATATGTCTCTGGGGTCTGGAAATTCACAAGGACTCCACGCAGGGACATCAAGTCCAGATCGACTCCGGATCATCTCCTTCATCTGGTTGTTTCAGGCGTCTACACTTTGAAAACCAACGGTAGGATTTATGAGATAAAGCCTGGCAGCATCATCTATTACTACGCTTCAGAGGATGTGGAATGGATTGAAAGCAGGGAAACCGTTGTGTTCTATTCGGTAGCATTCAAATCTGAACTCTTCAAACCGTTGTCCTTTGAAAACAGGGTGCTTAAAGCATCAAAAAGGACGGTCTCCTCGTTTGAGAAACTTTATGAATATTCCCTGTGTCAGAATGAATACGTCAAAACCCTGGGAATTTACAGTTCACTCCTCAGCATATTGGCGGATATTCAAAAAATTACAGCCGAAACGGACACGGTGAGCCCTAAGAATGAGGCGGAAAACATCTGGAGGAATGTTGAATTGAAGATAAGAACTGAAAAAAAATTCAGACCTCAATTAGATGAATTATGCGAAATGTCGCATACAAGCCGGGCGACGCTGATACGGATATGCAAAAAGGCCACAGGGGAATCCCCCATAAGTAGAATCAGAGATATAAGAATGGCTGAAGCCAACGGCCTCCTGCAGTTCTCAACGCTCAACATAACCCAGATTTCAGAACATCTGGGTTATCCCAGGATCCATGAGTTTTCCAGGGAATTCAAAAAATATTTCGGTGCTCCCCCGACCCGCATATTGAATAAATGAAACCCCTGAATGTAATGCGTCAGTTTTTCTTTTTCATTCTTATGGCTGGTCTGGAAATTGCGGGCAAGTAACTCGGGATACCATCCCGAGATCGCGGGGTACTACCCCGCGTTACCTGTTTGAAACGCATTGCACCGAAAAACTGACGCGTTACCCCTGAACGGTAATCTTCGCAATGAAATTTAAATCCGGCATTGAAAGTGCGGGGCATACTGCTATTTATTTAGGGTTCATAAACTTTCAAGGGAACTTCTTGAAAATTTCACAGTCATCCCACAGGATGACGGATTAATGGATTTATGGATTGCTGGATTATTGGGTTTGAATTCAAAATAAACCATAGAAGTTTTGTATAACTCTTTGATTTGCAACAATCCATTAATCCAGCAATCCAATAATCCATGGGACGGTAGTGGAAAATTTAATAAGGGCATGTTGCCTGTGGGCTTGAAATTCAACTCCGTTTACGGTTAAATCATAAACCCAAAATAGAAAATGAAAAATGACTGAACCAAAATCAACAATTCAGATGGAGATAGATTTTCAGAAGAAGAGGAAAAACATATTCCGCGACAACCTGAACAAGGGTAACTTCCATCTCCTTATCGAGGTCAACACACCGGAAAAAAAGGATGATTTCACCATAGCCGCATCCAGGCTCAATGCGATCTACACAGCCCTCGGCAAATCTGATTCCGTATCAACAGGACTCGCAGTGACCGACAAGATCCAGGGTCACACCTCATGGAACGTTGCGGATTTCGCAAACGAGCTGCCTAAAGAGGACAGGGACAGGCATGTCCTTTATATCAGCGGCAGGAATTCTTCATTGGCCGATATTGCCGACACAATCGGCAGATGCAAGTCATCTGGATTCGAAAATGTTGTGGCGGTGACAGGCGACGGCTACAAGCCCGATGCTGCAAGGAAAAAACAGAAGTTGCATTTTGTAGACAGTGTCACCATCCTGAACATGATCAAGACCGGAGATAAGGATTCATTTCTGGCGGGATGCGTCCTCAATCCGTTCAAATATACGCCGTCCGCGGTTTTCCCGCAGTATTACAAGCTGGTCAAGAAGGTCAAGCAGGGCGCGGAATTCATTGTCACCCAGAGCGGCTGGGACATGATGAAGCTTCAGGAGATGCGCTGGTATCTCGAGCTGCGGGAGCTTCATTACCCTTCAATAGCGAGGTTCACGCTTCTCACAAGCGATCTTTTCGAAGACATATACGCCGGCAAAAAACCCGGAATACATATTTCTCCGGAACTGAGGAAGATCCTCCTTACCGAGTCTAAATTCGGTTATGCCCAGTTCGCATCCGCACAGTGGAGACGGCTTCAGATTTACGCGGCCGGCGCAAAACTGCTCGGATACAGCGGCATCCAGATCTCCGGGATAGAGAGGCATGAGCACATTTCCGCCGCCTGCAAGAAGATCACGGAGGCGCTCAGGGAATTCAGGTCTTTCGAGGAATGGCGCGACGGCTACCTCAGCTATCTTTCGCGCGCCGACATGACCCCTTACCCGCACCGTTTCTTCATGTTCAACAACCTCTTTACGCGCTCCTACCCTGAGCTTGCAAAAATGAAGGCGGAAAAACTTCCTGAATGCGGAAAATATGAAAAACTCCATTACAGGATATGCGAAACCCTGTTTTCAAAATCACACCGCCGCGATTCAAATGAGCACTTCCTGACAAAGAAGATGTTTGTCGGCTGTAGAAAATGCACATGGTGCCGTTTGCCTTTCACGGAATTCGTATGTCCTGAAACTTGCCCGAAAGGGCTGGCCAACGGACCATGCGGAGGGACTCGCGTCGACGGCACATGCGAGTTCGGAGGGAAGGAGTGCATCCATGCAAAAATATTCCGGCTCGCCGCCTGGAGGAAAGACCTGGATACGCTGGAGGAAAGATACATCAAGCCTGTGGAAAGATTATGACAGGAAGCAAACTAAAACTTGCACTCTAACATGCTTTCCTAATTATCTTTATCCTATTTCTTTTTCTTCCAGTCTCCGTTTCACCGGCTCTCCGATTCGCTGATTCTGTCCCCGGAAAGGAATTTCCGGGTTACGGTCCGGATATCACCGTCACATACGCTTCGGTGTCGAAGTATTTCTTCACTGCCCTGTTAAGTTCGTCAAGGGTGATGTCATTGTATTTTTTCTCGTTTGTCCAAGGCGACATGTAGCTGTTTCCATAATACTCTTCAAGTACGCTGTTGAATATCAGGCTGTGTTTGTCGAGCTTCTGTTCGGCAAGATCCTGCCTGATCCTGGCTTTTGCGGAATCAAATTCATCTTTCGTCACCGATTTACTGGAAAGAAGATTATGGCGTTCCCTGTTTAGCAGTGAGAAAACCTGTTCGGCGGCATCAGGCTTGGTTCCCGCGTAAAACGACATGAACCCTTCGTGAAACCCGAGGAATGTCGATAAACCCGTGTAATAGGCGAGTCCGGATTCCTCGCGCACTGATTTGAAAAGCCTGGAAGTCTGTCCGTTGAGTATTTTTGAAAGGATGTTCAGGGCATATCTGTCTTCATTGTTATTGTCGCATATCGGAAAACTCATGAGGACCACTGCCTGTTCCCTTGGGACCATAACGGATTCCCGAATATTCTTCTCCGGGAATTTCGGGCGTTCAGGAATTTCATCGGCGCCTTTCGTATTCCACTCGATATCTTCAATAATGTCTTTTATTTCACTGAGGATTTCCTTCTTTTCAAAATCACCGGCTATCCCGAATACGGCTTTTCCAGGGAGAAGGCATTTCTTGAAATAAAAATCTTTGACCTGGGAGACGGTGAGGCTCTTAACGCTTTCCTCAACTCCGAATGCATTGTGGGAATAGGGATGTTTCCCGTAAAGTATTTCGGTGATTTTGTCTTCGGCTGCGTTCTGGGGCGCAAGCTTCCTGCTGGCGAGCATTTTAACAGTGTTCTCCTTTTCCCTTTCAAACTGCTTCGCTGGGAATGATGGTTCCGTCAAAATGGATTTCAAAGCCTTAAGCGCCTGCTTCATGCTGTTCTTATGGAAGTTCATGGAGATTGTAAGCGAGTTGTTCCCGCCGGCAACGCTAAGGTCGATCGCATTGTCGTCTATCAGGTTTGCAAGTTCTTTTTCATTATAGGAATCTGTACCGGCGGTGAGCATTGCTGAAAGGATTCTGGTTATCCCCGCATTCTCCTTGTTTTCGCGGATCACACCGCCAGGCAGGACGATGCAGACATCAATCAACGGCAGTTTTGAATCCAGCAGGGTTATTATTTTCTGTCCGGATTTCAATTCCATCAATTCCGGCTGGCTTAATTCAGCTTTCGTGCCTTTTTCAATTGTTTCAGAACCGCCCTTTTTTTCTTTTGGAAGAAGCTCTATGATCGTGCAGTTTTCGGCTGTGAGGTATTTCTTTGCAACTCTTGTAATATCATCCACGGTCAGTTTTGAAACGTTCTCAATATATTTATTGACATATTCCGGCGTACCATATGAGAGGACGGAGTTTCCGATCATCCTGGCGACATTGCCGTTTGAACGCAGTGTCCGGCAGTAACTGGTGCTTATCTGTGTTACGATCCTCTTCAGCTCGTCTTTGCTTACCTTCTCATCGCCTGAAATCTTTTTTATCTCGTCAAAGATGGCGGTTTTCAGGGATTCCATCTTGTCCGGAGCCGTGGTTGCACTAATCCCGAAAATACCCTGGAAGTAGGGAGTATATGAAAACGCATCGATATGGATTGCGAGCTGGCGTTCATCTTCAAGCCTGCCTACAAGCCGTGAACTTTTGTCGGAGCCAAGCACTGACGCCAGTATATCAAGGGCTGGTACGTCCGGATGCGAGCAGTCGGGTATGTGGAAGCCTATTGCGAGTCTCGCAAGAGGATCCTCGAAGTGATATACCGAACTGCGGGTGCAGACCTGCTCAGGCTCCAGGGCAAGGGGCGGTTCGGCCAACTGTCCGCGCCCCCAGTTTCCAAGTTTCTCCCTTATCAGGGAAATCGCCTTTTCAGAGTCAATGTCGCCGCTGATCACGAAAAAAGTGCGCTCCGGAGAATAGCGTTTCCTGTAATAGTCCAGCATCATTCCCTTATCCACCGACTTTATTTTCTCCTGGTAGCCGATGATTGGATGCCTTGCCGGGTGCTCCATATAGAAGTCAAGCCACAGCTTTTCACTGAGATACCGGTCCGGATTGTCGGAATTCATGGATCTCTCGCGGAGGATCACCTCTTTTTCATTCGCAAATGAATCCTCCGGGAAGTTAGGCGCACTTATCACATCGCAGAGAATGTCAATCGCCTTCTCCGATGCGCCTGAAAGTATGTCGATATAGTAAACCGTATTGCCGAGCGATGTGTATGCGTTCATGTCACCGCCGTTGCGGTTTACAGTCTCCACAATCGAGTCGTGCGGATATTTTGCGGAACCCTGGAACATCATGTGCTCAAGGAAATGGGAAAGGCCGCAGCCGAGATAATCGCCTTCATGGATGCTTCCGGTCTTGACCCATGCCTGTACGCAGACAGTCGGCGCCTCATGGTTCTCATAAGTGTAGATCTTCAGTCCGTTTTCAAGGGTTTCCGATCTGATGCCTTTGATTTCTGGCTTGTCCGAGGCGATGGATGGTAGGTTTATTGTCATGCTAAGCAATAATGGGAGGATTGTTTTTCTGGCGTTTGTCAGTTTCAAAAGGTTCGGAAAACGCCTTTTCGAAGTCGAATCCGTTTTTAAAGTCGGAAAGTGAATCATTTTCGGTTTTTCCCAGTAAATTCCTGTTTACCAAATTAAAGACAATATTGCCTACGTCGATGCTGCCTGAAATCCCCCAGGTCTTCATGATTTCACCGGCCATTGGGCCGAACTCCTGGATTGCGTAGCGCCTGAACCCGTCAAGAAGCTCCTGCCCTGAAACATGATGATTGGGCGATTTGTCCCTTTCGAGATTGAGCATGGTGAAAACGACTGCCTTGCTTACGAACTCGTATGCTTCTGGGGCATAGCGCGAGTCGTCCTTAACAATCTGTCTGACAGCTTCTTTGAATTTAATGTCTTCCATATCCCCATATTGTATGTTAAGTAACTGGTTTTGCAATTAACCCATATGAAAAAATAAGCTCAATTGAATGTATATTTTTTGAAAATAGTGTTATAATATCGTGTTGACCTAAAACACGGATATGGAAATAACGGGGATATAAAATGAAAAAACAGTTTTTTTTGTCTATAATCGTCACCGGGGGAATGGCGCTTGTACTCTGCGGATGCGAAGCGATGGGCGGACGTGACAGGGAGTCCCAGATGCAGAAGCAGCAGTTCGAGATGGCCAGAGCCCAGACCAATCAGATGAACCAGGTTACAGCATCAATTTCGGCGCTCCAGAACTCTAACGCTGAACTTGTGAGAATTGTAAATGAATTCAATCAGAAAATAGTCAATCTCGAACAGAGAAGCGCCGCACTTGAGAAAAACATATCAAACCTACAGCAGCAGCTAGGGGCTGAAAGACAGGAAAGACAGACGACAATCAACAAGATGATCGACCAGGTTTCCAAGGAAGTCAGCAAAGCTTCCGTACCTGCTCCGTCATCAGCCACTACCGGCCCTGTAGGCACAGGCGAATTTTATGAGCATAAAGTAGAATCCGGAGCAACTCTAGGCGGCATCTCAAAAGCTTATGGCGTAACCGTCCAGGAAATAATGACGGCTAACAGGATGAAAAAAGACGCTTCCCTGCGCGTAGGCCAGACCCTTTACGTCCCTAAAAAGAAGTGAACTGAACTTCGAACATCCAACATCGAACACTCAACTTTGAATGGGTGGATATAGGCACAGAGTGGCAAATGTGAAAAACAACTGGATTTTAACGATTAATCATCGAATTAAATATTCAAATTCATTCGATGTTGGAAGTTCGATGTTCGATGTTAAGATTCTTAAGGAAAACCATGGACGAATACAAGAATTCCTTCAATCAGGGCGGTGGTCAGCCGAACAAAACCGCTGTTCCAACGGTCAGCAAGGCTATCGTTAAAATCGTCTGGATAATTGCGATATTCGCATTTGTCGAATTCCTCTTTTTCGGAATTGTCTTCTACAAGATGGTCTCAAGGTCTTTCGACACATTGGACAAAGGTCTTTGTCCGAAAATGGACATCACCCAGACTTTCATCGGATATACTGAACAGATAAAGAAGGTTCAACATCTGCTGCTGCTTAAAATCACAAGGAACGAGACAGACAGGAAGGAATACAAGTTTTCGCATCCGTGGATAATGAACGGCAAAACTCTGAGCAGTTCATTAATGGAAGTAAGGGCGCCCGTCACCTTCAGTTACTATGTCAACATGAAAGATCCCTGGAAAATCATCTGCGAAGGTGAAACCCTCACAATTATCGCCCCGAAAATCCAAGTAGAGGAACCTGCCACCGACTTGAGCCGCCTCGAAACGCACATTGACAGCGGCAAGCTTATTTTCAATGAGACTGCTAAACTTGAGGAACTTAGGAAACAGTTTTATACCGACATGATAAAAAAGGCCAAGAGTCGTGAATATATGGATTCTGTCCGTGAAGACGCAAGACGCAGCCTTGCGGAATTCGCAAACGGCTGGATAATCGCAGAACTGACCAAGAAATATCCCGTGAAATACATATCAGTCCGATTCGAGGACGAAGAGCATTTCCCCATGCTGAACTACTCCGTCAAGAAGTTATAAAGCCCAAACAATCAAATTTGACGAAGCACTGTTTTATATACACTGAAGCATGGAACTGTGAAACAAAGACACTAAGTGGGGAAAGGGCTGCAACTCTTATGGAACGCCGACACCCTTGCCGGCATCTTTCTTTTTCATTCTCCCTGCACTGGAAACATCATGCCGGCAAGGGTGCCGGCGTTCCAACTTTGAAATTCCTTAAGGCTCTTTCTCAGATCGAGTGGGTAACTCGATTAGAAAGACAGAATATCCAATATTCAATTATTTTCATATTTTGTGTGTTGACCCACTCAAAATGAAAACGAACCTTCCTTAACGATAATCAGAACTCCACCATCGCCCGGTATAGCTCGTCCTGCTCCCAGGTTTTCATGGTTTCTATGGTGACAGCTTTTTCGATATTGAATTCTCCGCAGACAGTCCTTCTGAGTAAAGATAGAACCGCACCGCATCCGAGGTTTTTCCCTATGTCAGAACAAATCGTCCGCACATAAGTCCCCTTTGTGCATTTCAGAGTGAAATCCACATATGGCAGATAGATTTTTTTTATGTCGAGGCTGTGAATTGTTATTTTTTTTGGCTCCCTTTCAACTTCCTTGCCGGCGCGTGCGAGCTCATAAAGCCTTTTCCCGTCTTTCTTGACTGCGGAAACCATCGGGGGGATCTGTTCCATATCGCCTGCGAACTTCGCAAATTCCGCCCTTACAATTTCTTCTGTGAGGAAGGAACAGTCTTTTTCGGAAATGACCTGTCCGTCTAAATCCTGTGAATCGGTTTCTTTCCCAAATAGGACGGTGGCTTCGTATGTCTTGTCGGATCCGCTGAGCTGCTGGCTCATTTTTGTGGCATGACCAAGGACAATGACTAGAAGTCCGGTTGCCGCCGGGTCGAGGGTCCCGCAATGGCCTACCTTGGCTACCGAAAAACGTCTCCTTATAAAGTTGACGACATCATGGCTTGTCCATTCCTTAGGCTTGTCAACCAATACTATTCCGCTGTGTGGAAATGTTGCGTTTCTGTCTCTCATAGATTCACGATTATCCTAAATACTTGTTTGGAAGAGGAATATAGCCCGAAAAGTATGAGGAACACCATGGCGAATAATAATATTTACAAAAAGCTACTGTTTTTTCCCCTCTTCTGGATCAACCACATCCAGAATCCTGGCAGACTCGAAGAACATAGGATGCTCACGGTCTTTGCGCAGAGTCTTTAAAAGCGGCATCTTGATTTCCTCTGGACGGTTCAGGGCATCGCTGAAAATCGCGTCAAGCACGTCCGGGTCTTCACTCTTGTCGAACAGAATTCCATATAGGGCAGGAAACCGTTCATCAGGAAAGAGGTTCAACGCCTCATGGATGCAATCGGACTGGTCTGCTTTGTCTAACCTGTCGAAAGCATCCTTGACGCTCTTGGCTTGTTCGGTCGTAGATACGTTCTTCTGATCTATGACCTCCGCAAGCATGGATTCCCAGGCATCTACAGCATTATCGCGGGGCGTTTTTTCCTCCTGAATCCCTGCTGTGGAATCTCCGATCTTATGTGATTCAACCCCAGCCGTATTTTTCAGCGGTTCTTGCGCGGAAATCTCCTTGTGAGGTTCAGTTTCGGGTTCCCCAATGCTTGGAGCAGCCTTCTTAAAAGTTATAAGCGTCATTGCTGCCAGCAAAATCCCCCCAGCCAGCAAGAGACAGATCCGTAGGTTTTGTTTACTCATAATAGCTACTAATAATAACTACTCAAATATCGAATTGCAATCTCGTGATATTTATTAGTGGCAACTCAATCTCGGGATTCCGCAGCGGCGGACCGAGTTACCTTAAAAATTGTTCGTAGTCAATGCCGCAAGGCATGTTCTAAAGTAACATAGGCTTCAGCCTGTAGAGCCAATTGAAAAAGTCGATTCTAAAACAACGGAGGGCGGGTTGGAAAACCCGCGCTCCGTTAAAATTAAACAAAAAAAAGCAGAGGAAGAAATGTAACCGTTAAGCTTATATTTTCTGTAATATTTGAGCTTGTTGTGAGTAGGCCAGCGCTCGATGAGCGCGGCTTCTTGGAGGCACTCTCATCGAGAGTTGCCCTACTTTTGAACTCAAGCTACCCAGCTTAACGGTTACGAAGAAATTGCAGGCTAAAGCCCGCATTACTAAGATAATTTTGAAATTCATATGCGTGGACCAACCCGGCTTCGCCGGGAGACTTATCAATTTAACCTTCCACTGCCAGTTTACCTGGCAGGAAAGGAAGATTGGAGAGCTAAGGGAACGTTCCTTAGCTTCCCAATCTTTGCCTCCTGCGGGACAGAAGCTACGCCTTGGCATACAAGCCCGCAGGTGGGGCCAATAAATTCAATTTATTTCTCCTTCAATTCACTGGTTGACCTGGAGAAGGAAGTCATACGACCAGTTGAACGGATATGTCACAGTCTTACCCTGCTTAAGGTACTGCGCCTTGTCCGCCCACAGATAGAAACCACGGCCTTCATTGCCGTCTTCTTTATCTTGGCGTTCCGGCGTCAGCACACCCTCATACAAGATGCTCCTGAAAGTATGTGTTTTATCATAGTCGAACCAAGCCTTGAACGAACCTTTGAAAATTCCTGTGGCTCGGGTGAGCCCTATCTTCAGCCCTACAGTGTTTTCTGCACCGTAATCCCAGTTGTTGTTGCCAAGATTAACCGGCAAACCCGCTTTAGGAACGACGGTGAGGCCAGTCATCACATCCGTCTTGCTGAGAATAGGCGATATCGCTATTCCCGAGGTGTCCCACCAGTCTGACGTGTAATGGTTCAAACCAATATTCAATATCGGATCCGGAGCGCCAGCATCCGCACCGACCGTCAAATCCTTGCCTTGATAGTAATCATATAGATTGCCTACCCTGTCATACCAGCCGCCGACAAGACCGATATCACGGTCAAATCCCTTGTCGTGCTCCGGTGTCGCCTGCGGATTACGGTTTTCCCAGATGAACAAAGCCTCGTCCAATGGGTGCAGGTATATCTTGTCTCCGTCCGCTGGATTATCATGTTTCGCGAACTCCGCAATTCCAAACAGGCAACCACCCTTGTACGCTACCGGTGATGTGTAAATGACCGTGAACACGCAAGCTGGTTCATTCCCGTCAATAATCAATGTCCCGCTCAGGGACAGCACGGTGCCGTCTGCAAGTTTGCCAGTCGTCTTCACTGCCCCGGCCTTGTCAACAGTAATGGCCAAGTATCCGCTGCCGAAAGCCGCTCCTCCAGGCAGAACTGCCGTGTAGTAACCTATATAAGGATCAAGAATCACAGCCACTCCTGCGTCCTTCCAGACGTTGCGGTACATCTTAACCGCAGGTTCACCAATGGCTTCATCGGCTAACCAGCCTTCCGCTACAGACAGTGTTGCTGGTACAACACCCGCAGGGTTCGTGACTTTGAAAGTAAGCGGAACATCCGACTTGTTGACACTGATATCGGTCGATATCCAAAACGCTCCATCCTCATCGCGCCGTGCATATGATGCCGAACTGAATGCGTAGTTTACGCCTCCAGCCGAGAGCTTGCCTGTGACTTTGCCCAGTGCCGTCACAGTCATGGTCGCAGCCCCGGAATCATTATCCACCACACATGAGCCGTTGAATGTCCCATAAGCCCAGACGGGTAGAAGGTCTACTGTCATGCTGAAAGTCAGCACGGCCGGAGTCTTGAAATCGTTCTTTGCAGTGACCGTCACTGTCTTGCTGGTGGCCGTCGTAGGCACTCCCGTTATCTTCATTGTCTTCGCATCGAACTTCAATCCGGTCGGTAGACCGGCAACTGTAACTGAACTCACGGGACTGCTTTCTGATGCAACCGCCAGAAGCAACGTGAACGGAACACCTACCATTGTCTTTTGCATTCCCGGATCGTTTATTACCGGTGGACCGACAATCCACTTCGCCTTCACAGCCTGACTTGATGTTATGTTTCCAAATGTATTGTTCCATCCATTGAAGGTCCAGCCCGCATTCGCGGTGACTGTCGGTGCTGTCGCCGCGCCTCCGTGGTTTATTGTCTGACTCAGGTCGCCGCCGCCAGTTCTCGCACCCTTGTCCTCAAGGTCGAATGTGACGGTATAGGTATTGATTGCGAATGTCGCAGTTATCGTCTTATTTGCGGTTACATTTGAAATCGTGAGCGGATTTGTCGTTCCTGAATAATCCCCGGTCCAATCCACAAAATGATAATTGGTGGCTGGAACTGCTGTGACAGCGGTACAACCCGCTCCATGATTCACTATCTGACTCTTAGTGCCGGTAATTGTCCCGTTCGCGCCTTCAACAAAAGTCACGTTGTATGTTGCGACAGCGTATAGAGCTGTAACCGTTGTGTTCCCGGTGATATTGTTGAATGTCTTGTCCCAGCCCGTAAATGTCCATCCTACATTAGCGGTGACAGTAGGTGGGGTAGCGGCTGATCCGTGGTTGATCGTCTGGCTGAGTGCTCCGCCACCGGTTATCTTCCCTTTGTCTCCAAGATCAAAGGTAACGGTATAGATGCCAAGCACGATTTGCGAGTCGCCCGTCGCCGGGGTATCTGTACCATCAAAACTGACACTGCCTGAAACCGTATACGTACCATCATTCCCGGAAACGGTGTAGCCCAGACTGGCCGCTGTGGCCCCAGTCGCATACCAGGTGATCTTCCGTGAAGTCGTGTTCCAGTTCCCGTTCGGCCCCATAATGTCGGCAGGCGTCAAACCCTCGGGAACAAGTTCCTCATAACCCCAGGCACTATTACCTGTTGGCGGGGTTACGGTAATTGTAACAGCATTTCCAGCTATGCTGCGCACGGCATCCTGTGTGACCGCATCCATCGCCAGATCAGGAGAGCGCATCCTGGCAATCAAAACCGGCCCGGATGAACCGGATGGAATCCAGCAGAGAGGTTCGTCAAGTCCAATCTGGCGGGTATAGCTCTCACCGTTCTGCCACAGGTACGCCGCCCGGATCGCGTAGTTCATCGGATTGTTGCCCTGCTGCCAGCCTGCCAAATAGGCGATTGCCTCGCTCATCACCATGATACTGTTTCTGTTCGTATCCGCAGGGTGGTACGCTAAAATGACAATGGCGGCTGGACCACCGACAGTGCTATTGGCACCGTCGAAACTGTCCATCCCTGCAACCGTATAACTGCCGTCGCTTCCAGAAACGCTGTAACCAAGAGTAGCCGTCGCGGCTCCGGTAGCATACCAGGTGATCTTCCTTGTAGTGGAGTTCCAGTTTCCGTTGGAACCAGAAATTGCGGACGGAGTCAGTCCTGCCGGTATTGTCTCCTCGACACCCCATGCGCTCGTGCCTGAAGGAGGCATCACCGCGATTGAGACCGATGTACCGGAGATCGTCCTGACGCTTGTAGCAGCCGTAACCGTAAGCGTCGCAGCATTAGAAGTTGCGGAGTTAACGGAATTAGTGGCAACGCAGCGAAACTGCCTGCCGTTGTCGCCGCTCACTGTTATAGGCGTCGTATAGCTTGAACTCGTCCCACCCGTGCCAGTAGTCACATTTGACCAGCTTCCCCCGCCGTTCGTGCTAACCTGCCACTGGTAGCTTGGTGTCGGTGTGCCGGTAGCCGTCGCTGTAAACGATGCGGTCTGCCAAGCTGTTACGCTTGTTCCCGATGGGTGCAGTGTGAAAGACGGGGAAATGGCATCGGATGTAAAACTCGCAGTTACTGTTTTGTTTGCGGTGATGTTCGTGTCGGTTCTTGAGGCGATCACCATGCCGTCACTCCACAATGTGAAACGGTATCCGTTATTGGCAACGGCAGTAACGGCAGTGCCGTTGGCCCCATGATTTACTGTCTGGAACGTTGTACCTGTGATGGAACCGTTTGTCCCGGCAATATAAGAAAGTGTATATGTGTTAATGGCAAAACTCGCAGTTACAGTCCCGTTTGCCGTGACGTTCATCTCCGTCCTGGAGGCGGTTGACACTCCATCGCTCCATCCAATAAAATGGTATCCGGTGTTGGGAACTGCTGTAACCAGAGTCCCGTTTGAACCGTAATTTATTGTCTGAGGTGTAGTCCCAGTAACAGATCCATTAGCTCCAGCACTGTAGGTCCGTGTGTAGTGGTTTATCTCGAAATTTGCAGTGATCGTCATGTTTACCGTTACATTCGTGACAGTAAGCGGATTACTCGTGCTTGCCAACGATCCGGTCCAGTTGACAAAATGATAGCCGGTATTTGGAACTGCTGTAACTTCGGAACTACAGATGGAGCCATGATCTACCAACTGTGTCTTATTTCCCGATATTGTTCCATTTGCACCTTCAACAAAGGTTACAGTATGCCCTGGCGACGACGAGTTTTGGTATAGAAACAGTATTTCCCCTGCGGAAAGTTCCTTGTTATAAATTCTCAATTCATCTATTGTTCCTCTGTACAAGAAAGCAGGACCAACCGTCTTGGCTCCTATTACGATGCCGTTTGATGACTGCTTGATTAAAGCGCCATTTTCCTTGTGGCTGTCAAGTATTCCGTCCAGATACATCTTCCAGTCGCCATTATTGTAAACAGCTGTCACCATCTGCCATTCATTTTCCTTGTATGCCGATGTGGAATAAAGTTCCGAGTAATCGTTAAGCCCGGTCATAAATTTCTGATTAGGCATTATAAGAAGGCCGTAGTCCCACAATTCTCCTCCTTTTACAAATATCCCGTGATAACTTATTAAAGATACTGGCTTCACCCAGACACTTATCGTGAATGCTCCGGTCGGAGCGATGTTGAAATCCTCTGAGTAGGGAATAGTTATATAGTCGCTTATGCCGTCAAAATAATAAGCTTTGCCCGCACGCCCTAAGCGATCTTCGGAAAGGGTCGAACCAATAACAGTTCCATTGTTGCCATTACCGGTAGCATCATTGGCATTACCATCGAACGGATAATAGGCGACAAGCCCGGAAACTATATCGTTTATCTCGAAATTTGCAGTGATCGTCATGTTTACCGTTACATTCGTGACAGTAAGCGGATTACTCGTGCTTGCCAACGATCCGGTCCAGTTGACAAAATGATAGCCGGTATTTGGAACTGCTGTAACTTCGGAACCGGCGGCACCGTGGTTGACCGTCTGACTCTTAGTTCCCGTAATTGTCCCGTTCATGCCTTCTACAAAAGTCACGGTGTATGTTGTGGCAGCGTATAGAGCCGTAACCGTTGTGTTCCCGGTGATATTGTTAAATGTCTTGTCCCAGCCTTTGAAAGTCCATCCGGGATTTGCAGTGACTGTTGGCGTTGCAGCGCTGCCTCCATAATTGATTGTCTGGGCGAGTGTCCCACCTCCTGCGCTTGTTCCCTTTCCCGCAAGGTCAAAGGTCACAGTGTAAGTATTTATAGAGAAGTTAGCACGGACAGTTGCATCGGCTGAGGCGGTGACGGTCGTGCCTTCGGAGTTTGCATCTGCAAATATTGCAGTACCACCGGCGACAGTCCAGTTAGAGAAGTGGTATCCGGTACCGTTTATGGCGAAGACTGACGCAGCTGTCCCTTTCGTCCGGATTAATGCGCCTGACGGGATGGTCGTGCCATTACCGTCATTGCTTACAGTAAGGGTATAATCGTTGTCCGCCACGCTGGCGGTGACATCTTTGTCTGCCATTCCTGAGGATGAACACCTTATCACTGCCGAGCCGTTCGCAGTGTCCGCATCCTGGGCTGCAGCAAGCGTGACCGTCTGGTACGTATCCCAGTTCGAAGTTGTGAATATAAGGCTTGCCCCGGATGACACCGTTATGTCACCGTCTCCTGAGACTTTTGCAACCGTCACTGTTTTGCTTGCTGGCGGCTGCATTGTCAGCTTGGCCCGGAAGCTGTTTGTGGAGCCTTCGTTAATGTTGAGAAATGTCAGATCGGTAGTAATCTGAACATCATTGACCGCGAAGTTCGCAGTAACCGTTCTATTTGCAGTTACATTTGAGATGGTTAGCGGATTTGTCGTCCCGGAGTAATCCCCTGTCCAGTTTGTAAAATGATAGCCTGTATTCGGAACTGCCATGACTGCAGAGCAGTCAGAACCAGAAACTACAGACTGCAATTTTGTTCCGGTGATTGTTCCGTTTACACCTTCAACGAAGGTAATGACCAATAAGGACTTTGAAGCCTGTGATGTATTCCCATAAGCGCCCATATTGATTCTGTTGCCATTGGGGTCTGGTTCATTTGAGAATGCGCTTGTAGGAGCTCCGGCATCCACGCATGGACTGGTCTGGGCATCTACTACCCAGCCGGATGAAGTCCAGTGTCCGGCTGCCGATTTCAGATGGAAGTCATTTCCAGCAGCATTCACAAAAAGCGGATCTGAGTTTATGTTGCCTGTTCCCGCATATCCACCCTGGATATCACAGTAAGTGGCACTGACAGAACCTCCAATTGTAAATATTCTTGTTCCTCCTTGATTCCAAACTATACTATCCTTTAAGATTGCAGCTCCATCCCATGTATATACTGCTGTCCCATTATGGCCGGCAGAATTCCCATAAAAAACACAATTGATTATATTTGAAGTTTCCCCTCTACAGTAAAATCCTCCTCCATTGGTAAGTGCATTATTATTATATATTAGCGAGTTTTTTAGCGTTAAGTCGCCCCGTCCAAAAATAGCGGCTCCTTCGGTTGCTGAATTGTTATACATTGTGCAGCTTTCGATAACCGATGGACCCGTGCTGAAATTCGCCGCCCCACCTCTTCCATTCCCTGATGTCCATGGAGAAGAATTATTGTAAAATATGCAGTTTCTAACATTAATGGATGCTCCGCTTGCATTAAGACCTGCCCCATGAGGATATGAGGAGTTATTGGCATTCCCATCTTGAATCTTCAATCCGTCCAAGACTACTCCTGTCGTGCCTATTGCTGTGATTACTCTATAGGAATTATCATTTCGTTCTCCCTGTATACCAATATCGCCGCTAAGCACAACAACATTTGCATTCCAATCCCTCTGTCCGAGAAATGTTTCATCCCCTCGAAAACCGCCATACAAGGATACATTCGATTTTAATTGAAAAGATATTGCTCTGTCCGTGCCGGAAGTTGGCTTGTATGTCCCGGCCGCCACCCAGATTTCATTCCCAGATATTGAACAGTTCAGTGCATCATATAGATTATTGTACGCATTTGTCCAGGAAGTCCCGTTGTTCGCCCCGCTTGCATTGCTCTTAACATAAATGACGCTGCCATTGTCGAAATTGGCGGTAATGGTCATGTTCGAGATAACATTTGTTACAGTTAGAGGATTGGCCGTTCCAGTATAATCACCAGTCCAATTAACAAAGCGACAGCCTGCATCAGGAACAGCTGTAACTTCGGAGCAATCTGCGCCATGGTTGACAGGCTGGACTATTGTCCCTGTAATGCTTCCATATGTGCCGGCAATGAAACTGACTGCACATTCCTTCTGGTTATACCTCGCCATGAAAAAGTCCGTAGTGCCTATGCAGGAGAGACTCCTGCCGTTGCCGAAATCAGCAGCGCCTGAAACTTTTCCTGTAACATAAATTGCACCTTCAGGATCAAGTGTTATTCCAGTTCCCACATCATTCCCGGTAGAACCTGCCCTTTCCGCCCATAGGCAATTTCCGTCCAAGTCATATTTGGCGACGAATATGTCTGTGCCACCTGCGCTTATGAAGGTTTGTCCCTCCCCGAAATCAGCAGTATTCGAAAAGCTTCCGGTGACATACGTATAACCTGCTGAGTCAATCACTATGCTATATCCCACATCATCACCTGCCGACCCCGCCTTATTTACCTGAATACAGTTTCCATCCGAGGCATATTTGGCGATGAATATGTCCGTGCCGCCCGCACTTGTGACATTCTTGCCACCTCCAAAATCAGCGCTTCCGGAAAAACTTCCAGTGATATAAATATTGCCTGAGGCATCGGTTTTAATTCCATTTCCGGAATCCTCCCCTGTATCACCGGCGCTTTTAACCCAGGAGCAATTCCCGTCAACATCATATTTAGCGATGAAAGCATCCATGCCGCCCGCACTTGTGACACTCTGCCCGCTTCCAAAATCACAGGTCCCCTGATAGGCACCTGTAATATAGATATTGCCGGAAGAATCTATTGCTATGCCACACCCAAAATCATTTGCCGTATCAGTTCCGATACCTTTAATCCATTGGGAAGTTCCAGAAGAATTATATTTCACTAGGAAAATATTATAGTAGCCGGAACCAGTCAGGATAGTGTTCCCGTTCATGAAATCAGCACCACCAGAATATATTCCTACAATGTATATGTTCCCAGAGCTGTCTACCGCCACCCCTCGTCCCTCATTGTTCCCATTGCGCGAAGTGACATTGATCAGCGGCGATGAAATCCCGCTCAAGTCAGACTTTTTAAGAAAAGTCTCCATCAGGGGATTATCACCAGAGCCGGTTATATATAGATTGCTGGAGGAGTCGATTGTCAGCGCCATTGCCGCATCATGTCCAGTCGATTTTTTTTCCTCCCCAGCCCAGACACAATTACCATCCTTATCATACTTGACAGTGAATCCATCGTTGCTGCCGCTGCTTGTCAGATTAATTCCATTTCCAAAATTCATAGTTCCCCAGAAAGCTCCTGCGGCATAAGGATTACCAAGGGAATCTGTTACGATTCCATAACCTGACGAGGCATATGTAGCAGAACCTGCGCCTTTCACCCATCCGCACGTTGGGGCAAGAACGGAATATTGTGCGGTAACTGTCGTGCCTGCCGTTATATTGTTAAATGTCTTATCCCATCCTGTGAAAGCCCATCCGGCATTTGCCGTGACTGTAGGCGCTACAGCGCTGCCTCCATAATTGATTGTCTGGGCGAGTGTCCCACCTCCTGCGCTTGTTCCCTTTCCCGCAAGGTCAAAGGTCACAGTGTAAGTATTTATAGAGAAGTTAGCACGGACAGTTGCATCGGCTGAGGCGGTGACGGTCGTGCCTTCGGAGTTTGCATCTGCAAATATTGCAGTACCACCGGCGACAGTCCAGTTAGAGAAGTGGTATCCGGTACCGTTTATGGCGAAGACTGACGCAGCTGTCCCTTTCGTCCGGATTAATGCGCCTGACGGGATGGTCGTGCCATTACCGTCATTGCTTACAGTAAGGGTATAATCGTTGTCCGCCACGCTGGCGGTGACATCTTTGTCTGCCATTCCTGAGGATGAACACCTTATCACTGCCGAGCCGTTCGCAATGTCCGCATCCTGGGCTGCGGCAAGCGTGACAGGCTGATAAGTATTCCAGTTTACCGTAGTGAATGTCAGAGAATCTCCAGATGTCACTGATATGTTGCTGTCACCTGATAATCTTGCAACTGACACTGTTTTGCTGGCAGCTGGCTGCACTGTCAGCTTGACCTGGAAGCTGTTCGTGGATCCCTCGTTAATGTTTAGAGATCTCAGGTTGGTCGTAATCTGCACATTGTTGGTGTCGAGCGAGAAGTTTGCAGTAACCGTCTTGTTTGCAGTGATATTTGTCAAAGTGAGTGGATTTTCGGTTCCGGTATAATCCCCGGTCCAGTTGACGAAATGATATCCTGTATTTGGAACGGCAGCTACCTGAGAGCAACTTCCATTAATAGGAATAGTCTGAGTGGCTTGCCCGGTTAAAGTTCCACCAGCTCCGGCTGTAAACGTTGCAGTGTAGGCTTTTTCTTTCGCATAAAGATCTGTGATTTCCAAAGCGGACAAGGCTCGGTTGTAGATACTGATATCATCGAGTTCTCCAAAATACCGAATACCGATTTTAACAAGATCTGTTTTAATTGTATTTATCAAAGTATTTGGATTATAATTACATGACGAATTAATGGTATTCAGAAGCTGCGAATCCATATATATTTTAACATCGGAAGTCTTTGGCGTGCTCAAGCTAGGTAAAACCCATACGTAATGATGCCAAACGCCGTCATTATTATTGCCTTCATACATTATATAAGAATCGTTTGTATCTATACTTATACCTTTTAGCATTCCAAAATTACCGTTAAAATCGCAACTGAAATATTTGCCTCCTGCTTTAGTTCCATATCCCAAAAGAGTAACTCCATTTACATTTGGCTGATTAGGCGGAACATATGTTGTCTTGGCCCAGATGGAAATAGTTCTTGGACTTGATCCAAGTATCCCCTCATAATTTGTGGATATATAAGTGCTGTTTCCATCAAAACTATATGCTGAATTAGCATTCCCGAACCTGTCGGCAGTCAGAGTTGCGCCATTGACAGTTCCATTGTTCCCGTTGCCGGATTCGTCATTGGCGTTGCCGTTAAAGGGATAGTAGGCGACAAGCCCTTGTGATTCTGACTGGTAGAGCTGAACTATTTCCTCCTCGGATATGGCGCGTTTGTAGATACGGATGTCGTCAATTTTACCGGTGAAATTCTTTGTCCTGGTACTGTTGGATCCAATAGTCAAAGGTAAGGCGTTTTCCAATGCGCCTGCGACGTTGCCCAGTGAAGTTGATTCCACTTCAAAAACACCGTCAACATAAACTCTTATTTTATCATCCCGTTTTACGTTCATTATGAGTTGATGCCATCTTCCGTCAACAAGATTTTTGGTTCCTCTTGTCTCAATACAATCGGTCGGAGATGGTGTTAAGGCGTCGCGGATAAAAGAATAGCTTCCACCTACAAAGCCAGTGCCGAGTCCATAACTCGGTATAAAACTATCGTTATATTTTACCACAATCCACTTGTTTGCCTGCATTGAATTGCACAACACCCATGCGCTAATCGTGAAATCCTGGGTTGATTCAAAATTGAGTTGTGTTTGATTTGCTGCTTGTATATTATTGCTATTTCCATCAAAACTATATGCTGAATTAGCATTCCCGAACCTGTCGGCAGTTAGAGTTGCTCCATTCACAGTTCCATTATTCCCGTATCCGCTCTCATCATTGGCGTTGCCGTTAAAGGGGTAGTAGGCGACGAGGCCAGGAATAACATCATTCGCTACAAAATTAGCGGTTATTGTCATATTTAAAACGACATCGGAGATAGTGATCGGATTAGCTGTCCCGGAATAATCACCTGTCCAGCTCAAGAAACGGTATCCAGGGTTTGGAACAGCGGTTATAGCAGAACAATTACCTCCCTGTGCAACAGTTTGGATTGCCATTCCAGTCAATGTTCCGTTTGTACCGGCAATGAATGTTACAGTCATTGGAACATAAGTCCTTGAGGCATATGCCGTATTTCCATATGCTCCCATATTAATTCTGCTACCATTTGGTGCAGTTTCATTGAGATATGCACTTGCAGGGTCTCCGGCATCTATGCATGGACTTGACTGTGCATCGTATGTCCATGAAGCTCCATTCCATCTTCCCCCTTTGGATTTGAGATGGAAATCGCTTGCCGCAGTGTCTGCAAACACAGGATCTGTATTTATATTGCCTATTCCAGCGTACCCACCCTGTATATCGCAATATGAAGCGGTTGCAGTGCCACTAAAAGCGGTCTGTATTGGCGTCGACGTGTTTCCCCACACAATACAGTTCTTCAAAGCTATTGAACCTGTCTTGACATGGCATACAGCTCCACCAAAGTATACTTTCGTATTTCCATATAAAACGCAATTATTTACATTTACAGTACTTGAATCAGCATAAATACCTCCCCCCGATCCAGATGATGAATTTGAAATAAAAATGGAATTTGTAATTGATACAGGGGATGTTGACATATATGAACAAACCCCGCCTCCATTTCCCGCATTATTTTGATAGAAAACACAGGATTTAATAACCGCTGTTGATTGTTGAATATGAATTCCCCCTCCCCCCCCCGAGGCCGCGTTTACGGTACTATTGGAGATAAATTTACAGGACTCGATAGTCATGCTGGATGCAGGAGTTACTTCAATTCCTCCTCCATCGCTAGCACAATAGTTATTTCTAAAAAGACAGTTCTTGACGGATAAATTATTGCCGATACCGTATAATCCAGCGCCCGCCCTCAGCCATCCTACTCCGTCCGCATAGCCTTTCTCAATGACAAGACCATCAGCAATCGCATTTGAGGCGCCCACAACGACATGGTATGAATTATCGGTGTCAACGGCTAGCGATCCGATATTTCCGCTTAATATGGTTTCATTTGCATTCCAGTCCCTCTGTTCTAGACTCGTTTCACTGCCGTTAAAGCCTCCGTAGATACTTACTCCGGTCTTCATCTGAAATGATATTGCCCTATCGGTGCCGGAGGTAGGCTTGTATGTCCCTTTGGCAACCCAAACCTGATCACCAGCAATGGCGTTGCCAATTCCATTCTGTAAGTCGGTGTACGCATTTGCCCAGGAAGTTCCAGTATTACCACCGGAGGCACTAGATTTGACATAGACTGTTTTTGCATTCAGAATTATCGGCATCGCGAAGACGCCAAAACATATCAATAACAAAAAACGTTTGTAGTTCATGTTTTTCTCCCTCTAATTTTATTTTTACGGTTTAATGATATTCATAGTTTTGGAGCATGTAAAAGACCGTGCGGTTTTTTATCTTAAAAGTCTTTTCATAAACCCAAGCCTATATCTAGCAAATTTCATGTAATCCTTAGCACTAAAAGCATCACTTTTATCATTATTACAAAATTAACAGCAAAGGACTGTTATCTTTGGTGGTTGGAACCTGGGGATTTATGTTTTCCTGATTTCCCCGCCGTTCAGCAAGCATCTCTGCCGTTTCTAATTTCACCTTGTCGGATGTTTTCTTTTTTATGACATCAACATTTTTTACTGTAATTGACTTTACGGTGACCTTACTTTCAAAGGCAGGGCCTATACCTATAGGAGCGTTGATACCTTTATAGTCTTCTTTCCTCGTATAAATCTCCTGCTTGTCAACTCTGATAGTCATCGACGTCTCACCCACTTCAATTTCGACAAGATGCATTTTGTTGGGCTTGAAGATGACATTGGAAAGCCCTCCTTCACTTCTTGTAAGTATGTCCCGAAAACGGAATTGATTCTCCCCTACGCTATAGCCTAGGATAAACCTGCCCTTGTTGTAATAAAATCTAACCTCGTTGCTGTCAGTTTGAACTTCAACCGTCCAAATGAATGGAGGAGTATAAGATTTGACGCTCTGAAGAATGCTTTCACCTCCTTTATCTGTCAGGACGACAGTTCCATCATCCAGTTGTTGCAGAGGTGGAGTCCCGTTCCATTTGTAATCATCAAGGTTGAATAGTCCTTTTTTATCATTTATCAATCTGGCCTTCACAAGATCAGGTTTGGGCTTTTCTGTTTCAAATATGTCTTTTTTAGCTTCAGTCTGGGCAAGTGTTTCAGCATTTTTTACTGTAATTGACTTTACGGTGACCTTACTTTCAAAGGCAGGGCCTAT
>CAZION010000028.1:0-2050 GCA_964540865.1 uncultured Victivallis sp. | reverse complement strand
CTGGCCTTCACAAGATCAGGTTTGGGCTTTTCTGTTTCAAATATGT
The DNA here is from genome assembly GCA_964540865.1 of uncultured Victivallis sp. Taxonomy (GTDB): domain Bacteria; phylum Verrucomicrobiota; class Lentisphaeria; order Victivallales; family GWF2-50-93; genus GWF2-50-93. The sequence continues at coordinate 2,004 of CAZION010000028.1, read as the reverse complement.
CTTTTTTAGTTTCAGTCTGGGCAAGTGTTTTTGCAATCTCAGACTTGGCTCTTTCAGTAATTTTATCCAAATTGACATGGTCAGCCTGCGGATATTTCGCCTTGATAATGGTTATTAAGTCAATTGCTTTCTGCCATTTCCTGTTAGTCATGTATGAATTCAAATCCTGAAGCTCCTTCTTCATCTCATTTTTGACGGTGTTTGACATGTTCGCTTCAGACTTCTTGAAAAATATGCTTGAATAAAAGTAACAAAGCGCGAGTAAAACTGCAATCACCACAAACAAAGGCAACAGTAACCTATTAAACGAAGCGTTTTTGTTCTTCAATGCTACGGGATCTCCCTTTAGCGCAGACTCGAACTGGCTAACCGACATGAACCTGTTTTCAGGAATTTTAGAGCAAGCTTTTATCACTACCTTGTTCAGATGTATGATACCCGGTGATTTTGCTGAAAGGAATCTATCTGGAAGAGTTGGGAAATCCTGAACTGGCTTACCCGTGAAAACACAGTATAATATTTTACCCATGGAATAAAGATCTGCACCATTACCCGTCGATGTATCAGGAGGGATGAAATGAACAGTTCCGGCAATACTCATTGTAGTGTTGGTGGATGCCACAAGTCCGATGTCAGCAAGTCTCGGTACGCCATTCACGAATATTATGTTTGAAGGTTTAATATCTCTGTGTGCGACTTGGGCATCGTGAAGGACTTGAACTGCGTCAAGTAAATCAGATATGAGAGTTATGCTTTCCTCCGGAGAATAAATTCTACTATTGAGCCTGTTCTCAAGAGTGTCTGGGATATATTCTGCCTCCGACCCAATGTTGTCTGCCAATTCCATAACATAGTAGATAATAGTTTCAGTTTCACCTATGTGGAAAATTTCTATAAGGTTCTTGTGTTTTGGAACCTGAGTTCTGAAAAGTTGTATCGCCTTCTCCTCACGTTGGAGAACCCCCATTCTTTTTAGTCGCTCCTTGTCGAGTGTTTTTACAGCCCTTGCTATTCCATTCCTATCCATGCAGAGCCATACATCACCATATGCTCCACTACCACTGAGTGACTTTACATTATAGTCAGGTATGTTGGGCTTTTCCATCTATTAACGAATGTCCTTTCTATCGAGAATATTCTTCAGGAAGAGAAACGTTTTGTCAGACTCTTTTATATCCTCATCGCGTTGCTTAATCACCGCCTCCGTAAGCTTCCCTAGAAGTCTATCATCTTCCCTCAAACTTTCCAGAAGAATTGAGCATTCCTTGCATCTTTCAAGGTGAATTGCAATAAGGATTCTGCTGAATATGCCCATGTCTTTACGGATGTATCTCTCAATGTCTGTGATTATTGGGTGTTTCATAGATGTCATTCTCCTATTGTTTTTATTATATCCCTAAGCTTGGAGACAGCCCTGTGCTTGCAAACATATACAATATATTCGTTTATGCCGAGGAATTCCGCAACCTGCCTAGCCGACATCCCTTTAAGCGCGTAAAACTCGAAAGCTTGGTACGTCTCAGGTTCAATCTGCGCTTTAAGTTCCTTCAACGATTCCTTCAGAACGTGCTCCTTCCATTCATCATCCCATCGGCGTTCAAGTTCGCTCTGCCTGTCATCGATAATTGCATCATCTTCTGGCAAGGGATACTTCCTCTCATAATGACGTTTTCTTATGATATCAACCGCCCTACAGTCGATTATCTTCCTAAGAAAATCCCTGAATCTCCCTTTATCGGGATCGTAATGAGCCTTGTCTCTTCCTTCAAAAACAGAAAGTACAGTATTCTGTGAAAGCTCGTCAATTTCAGACAGTGAAAGCCCATGATCTCTGCCTCTTATCCTAATCAAGGGCAGATATGTCTGATAAAACTCTACCCAGCAGAATTCATCTCCGGCTTTAATGCTTGACAACAGGCTCTTATTAGTTGAAAATGCCATTTACGTTCATGCTCCTTCAATAACCATATCGTTGTAGAACGGGCAAATCTTACATTCTTTTCA
>CAZION010000027.1:0-53845 GCA_964540865.1 uncultured Victivallis sp. | reverse complement strand
CCGATACGCCTTCCTCCTTCGCTGGGAAGCTACGGGAGGACAGGCCGTTCAGAAATTCTTTTTGAGCTTTCAAAAATCTTCCGCAACGCGACACATGCGAATTTTTAGAGGTTCCCTAAAGCGTTTGAAATTCTTGGAAAAGATCTCATGCTTAAAACTTAAAACCTAAAACTTAAAACTCTGGCAAGTGACTACTTTTGTATTTCAATGTTCAGCTTCCCGATTTTATAATGTATGATCCTCTGTGTTGTTTTCAGGGTGCGTGCGGCTGCGGCCACATTCCAGCGGTTGTTTTTCAGGGCGTCGACAATCAGCTCCTTTTCAAAAGATGCGACCATGGTTTCAAAAGACGCGCCTTCTTCCGGAGTTATTGCCGTTCCACTCTCCTCCGCGGTCTGCAGTGAAGGTGGAAGGTCGTAGGCGTTGACAACATCGTTGGTTGTCAGGAGTACCGCGCGTTCAATGCTGTTTTCCAGTTCGCGGACATTTCCCGGCCAGTGATATGACATCATCATGTTGATGGCCGGGGTGGAGATCCTTCGGACATTCTTGTTGTACTGCCTGTTGTATTTCTCCAGGAAATGGTCGGCAAGGAGTATGATGTCGGATTTCCTTTCACAGAGCGACGGTAGTATTATCGGGAAGACATTTAACCTGTAATAGAGATCCTCTCTGAATTTGCTTTCACTGATCGCCTCCTCGAGATCGCGGCTGGTCGCGGCAATTATCCGGACATTGGCCTCGATGAGTTCGTGTCCGCCGACCCGTTCGAAGACCCGCTCCTGCAGGACGCGCAGAAGTTTCACCTGAACCGGCTGGCTGATATCACCTATCTCATCCAGGAAAAGAGTACCGCCGTTGGCGATTTCAAAGCGCCCTTTCCTCTGCTGGAACGCGCCGGTGAAAGAACCTTTCTCATGTCCGAACAGCTCGCTTTCAATAAGATTCTCGGGAAGTGCAGCGCAGTTTACAGCTATGAACGGACCGCTTTTCCTGGGGCTCGCGTAATGGATCGCCCTGGCGACAAGCTCTTTTCCGGTGCCTGACTCGCCCCGGATCAGGACCGTGGCGGGGCTGTCGGCAACCTGGGCGATCATTGCATATACGGCACGCATGCTGCTGCAGTTGCCTATGATGTTGCTGGGGTGGAACCTGACACCGAGTTCATGGCGGAGCCTGTCATTTTCATTGCGGAGCTGTTCTTTTTCCTCAACTTCAGTTTTAAAAGTGGCAACAGCATCGGCAAGGATATTGGAAAGGATTTTGACAATTCCCTCCACTTTCTCAAGTTTTTCAGCTGATGCGGGCGGATGGTCAATGCTGAACGTGCCGATGACTTCGCCGCCGTGCTTGATGGGAACGCAGATGAATGCGGATTTCGCAGCACGCAAAGCCTTGGTTTTTCCGAGGAAAGACGGTTCCTTTGAAATATCTGGTATCAATATGGCTTTTCCAGTAGCGGCGACTTTTCCAGTTACGCCTTCTCCTATCTTATACTGGCCGCGCTTCTTTTCTTCATCGCTCAGGCCGCTGGACGCCTCGATTATCAGGAGATTGCCGCGGCGAAGTGTGAATGTCCCGTGTTCGACACCCATTTCATGCTGGAGGATATCCAGCACTTCGCGCAAAAGAGCCGAAACATTCCTCTGGTGAACAAGCGCATGGCTGATTTTGTCAAGAACGTTAAGTTCTATGTTTTCATATTGACTGCTCAAATGCAACCCCCTTGTTGAGTAAGCGTTTTGGCTATATTAAATCTTTTACTGCATGGAATGACAATTTTGTTTGTCTGATGTCAGTAATTTCAAAAATGTATTATAACACAATGCAGGGAAATCGCCACCGGAATTCGAGGGAAAAGATCTGGCAAAGTGGTTTTATTGATAAAAAATCTTTTCGGTTTAAACTATAGTTAATAAACCGCGGAGGATTTTCATGTCTGACATCATTTCTGAAGTGGATCCGTTCATTGGTGTGGATGGCGCTGGCAACTGCCTGTGCGGCCCCTATCTTCCATTCAGCATTGTCAGGCTCGGGCCGGACACCATTCCGCCCCATTGCAATACAAATGGTTATGCGAGCGACAGGCCGATCCTCCGGTTTTCCCACACGCATGTGAGCGGTACGGGCGGACTCAGCCGTTACGGAAACATAGGTGTCACTCCGATGATTGGGGGCGAACGCCTTACAACCGACGGTTATGACCGCAAGGATGAGACTGCGTCGCCCGGATATTACTCCGTTGTCCTTAAACCCGCTGGAATCAAGGCCGAACTCACTTCCACCGCCAGAGCCGGTTTTCACCGTTATACATACCCTGACGGCGAAAACTCGATAATCCTTTTAGATGCAGGGGCCGTGATACAGCCTCCGTTCGGTACAGGAGATCACAATGGAATCCCGCCTGTCAGCACCGGCGGATTCGTAGAGAGGGTAAGTGACACCGAGATTGTCGGGAGAGGTGATTTCAAGGGAGGATGGGGACACACATATCCTTATTCGGTATTCTTCTATGCAAGGAGTTCCAAACCGATATGTTCATGCAATGCCGCGAACTCGGGCGGATTTACGACTAGAACAAGGTCTGACGGCCCGGGCAGCAGCATAGTACTGAACTTCGGTAAGGAGAGATGTGTGGAGCTGCAGTTAGGCGTCTCGTATGTGAGCGTGGCAAAGGCGAGGGCTAGTGTCTCCAGGGAAATCGGCAAAAGCTCATTCAGCGAGATCCGCAGGCTGGCCGAAAAGGAATGGGAGCAGATGCTGTCCAGGATCCGGGTAGAAGGAGGTTCTTCCGAACAGCGCAAGATATTCTACACCCTGTTCACCAGGCTTGTCTGCATGCCCAGCGATCTCGGAATCGACGACGAGTTCGGTCAATGGAATTCCGGTAAAAAGCATTTCACCGATTACTACTGCCTTTGGGACAGTGTCAGGAATGCGAATTCCCTGCTTACTCTGATAGCGCCGGAGATTGAAGTCGACCAGCTAAACTGCCTTATCGATGTCGCCGAAAAGATCGGGTGGCTTCCGGACGCCTGGATTGCCGGACACAGCGCCCATGCCCAGGGCGGAAGTTCTGCGGATATTCTCTTCTGCGAGGCCGCCCTTAAGGGACTGAAGGGGATCGACTACGAAAAAGCCCTGCTTCAGATGCGCAAGAACAATGAGGTGGTATCTCCAGATCCATATATGTTCGGACGTTATCTGGATGACTACTCAAAACTCGGATATCTTTCAACGAATGTGCGTCTCAACTGTGTGTCCCGTACGATGGAATACGCTTATCAGGACTGGTGCATAGGGCGTCTCTCGGAACATCTCGGGGGGAAAGACATTTCGAAACGCTATTACAAGAGTTCAAGGAACTGCTGGAACCTATGGAAAGATGAAATTAAACAGTTTGCTCCTAAGCGTTCGGACGGGCAGTGGGTTGAACCGTTTGACCCCGAGTACATGCTTCCAGACTGCTGGAACGATCCATACTTCTATGAAGGTAATTCCTGGCAGTGGTCTTTCAATGTGCAGCATGACTTCGCGGGGCTGGTGAGACGTCATGGAGGCCCCGCAGGATTCATCAGGCATCTTGACACATTCTTTGAAAAGAAGCTCTACCTTTCCAAGGAGACGATGCTTCATATCCCATATCTCTACCATTATGCGGGGCGTCCGGACAAGTCGGTTGAAAAAGTCCGCTGGGCGATGAAGGAATTTTTCAGCACCGGTCGCAACGGTCTTGCGGACAACGAGGACATGGGCTGCCAGAGTGCGTTCTACATGTGTTCAGCGATGGGACTCTATCCTCTGATGGGGCAGGACATATACTGGCTTGTCGCTCCGGTTTTCGACAAGGTTGAAATAAGGCTGAATGCTGAGACCAGTCTCAGGATTGAGGCTGAATTCGAATCACCGGGCGCGGCATACATAAGCTCCGCGGAGCTAAACGGCAGGCCGCTGGCTCGAGCATGGTTGCGCCATGGCGAAATAGCTTGCGGAGGGACCCTCAAATACCGCGTTTCATCTAAGCCCGGAAAATGGGGAACGAAAGTCTCGCCGCCATCGCCTCTGTGATAACGTAAATCATCATGCAGTTCAAAGTAAGGGGCTGAGGCAATGAGCAACGGCGTCGAAGCAACGATGCATGAGAGGCCTACGGTTCCATTTCTCAGCACGTATCTCAATGGAACTTTCCAGATCATCTAAGAATGCCTGAGACATAGTCTCTCCAGTTGCATTGTCAAATATAAGGACGTTGCACTCGGCATTGAAATAGAAGGAACGGAAATCAAGGTTGGAGGAACCGACTACAGTTATATAGTCATCGGCAACGATTGTTTTGGCGTGCAGGATTGCGGACTGATACTCGAAAATGCGCACCCCGCTTGCGAGCAGCTTGGAGTAATTGCCATGACCGGCGTGGCGTACCAGTGGAATGTCTGATGGGCCTTGCAGCAGCAACCGCACGTCTACGCCGCGCTGGGCTGTGCGTGCAAGGAGGCGGATTGCAGTCTCATTCGGAGCGAAATATGAATTGGTTATCCAAAGGCGCTTACGCGATGCTGCCACCAGGGCGGCCAGCACCGAGGCCATCTCGCCGTGTCCCCGTCCGGATCGCGAGTCAAGCACAAGTGTTCTGACACCGCTTGAGTCGGTCCGGACAAGCGGTTTTAGATGAAGGGAAGCACCTCCCGAACGTTCCCATCCCTCTCCGAAAACGAGGGCCATTTCCCAAGCCGCCGGACCCTCCACCCGTATGTGTGTGTCACGGAAAGAATGGCCTGCTTTCCGGCGCAATAAGCCGTATTCGTTGGCTACGTTCATCCCTCCTGTGAATGAGATGAGTCGGTCTATGACGATAATCTTGCGATGATCCCGGAAAAGGATGTTGCGGAAATTGCTCCAAAACGGATGGAACATGTGTGCCTCGATCCCCATGCCCTGCATCTTCATCCAGAACTTCCTCTTGGTTTTCCAGGAGCCATAGGCATCCGCAAGAACCCGGACTTTCACCCCGCGTGCTACGGCGGCGCCAAGCACCATTAGGAGTTCCCGTCCGGTATCGTCATCCTTCAGTATGTAGGTTTCCACAAGAATCTCAGCCTTCGCTCCTTCGATGGCCTGGATGACCGATGCGAAAGCTTCTTCCCCGCGAAAGAATAGCTGGATCTTGTTGCCATTGTGGATGGCGCCTGTCTCAATGCGACCGACTAGTTTTTCAAAGCTGCCGTCATGAACTCCCCAGGGCAGGCTCTCTGCTAAGCGCCCCACGTTTTCAGCACGCAGCTCCTTCGGTAGTTTTCTTCCCGCCCTGGGATGGAGTCTTGCATAAAGGAGGGCGCCCTTTGCGTGCAGCCGCTTTAGCCTGCGCCAGCGCGAGTCGGCCTTGTTTTCCGGAGCCATCAGGAATTTCTGCCGGCAGTTCTCGCAGCAGAAGTAGAATTTCCTGCCGCCGCTTTCTGCGGATATGGCGCAGGCTTCGTCCACCTCTACGCCGCAAATAGGGTCTGTGTTCATAATCATATCTCAAAATAATTCACTTGCGGCATAATTCAATAATTCCAGTAACCTGAAGAGGAAGATCCACATTCCCTTTTCATAATTATTTGTCATGTTGAATTTCTTTTGATTATGCAATATAATGAATGCTGCCGCATTGAGGCAGATTTAAGAAATAAAATCACAGTCATCCCGCAGGATGACGGATTAATGGATTTATGGATTGCTGGATTATTGGGTTTGAGTTCAAGAAAAACATAGATACTGGATTTTAAGAGAAATTTCGGAATAGGCATTTCAGATTTTTCCCATATGGTGTTTTTTGCATAACTCTTTGACTTGCAACAATCCATTAATCCAGCAATCCAATAATCCATGGGACGGTAGTGAAATAAAATAAGATATTCAAAAGGAGAGATAAATGATAGACATGGCGAACACTTCCCCGGACTGGCAGTCTCATCCAACCGACGTGCTGGTGCTACCGGTCGGCTCCATGGAGCAGCACGGACATCATATCCCTCTCGGCACGGACTCCTATCTTGCCGACTATTTCGGGAAGCTGATTGCCGAAGGGCTCGACGCCGCTTTGCTGCCAGGTTTCGCGATCGCCACATCCATGGAGCATACCGGCTTCCGCGGATCGTTCTCATACAGGCCGGAGACCATCATGCAGATGATACGCGATATCGCTGCCGAGGCTTCGATACAGGGGTTCAAAATCCTGATCGTCGCCAATTCCCACGGAGGCAACCACTTCCTATGCCCGGTATGCAGGGACATAAACCGCCATGACGGACCGCTGAAGATTATCCTGGCGGACGTATGGGGCTATTGTGACGCAGGCTTCTCTGAAAGCCACACTCTGCCAGGCCCCAGATTCCATGCCGAGGAGGCGGAGACATCGGTAATGATGGCTATACGGCCGGACTTGGTCCGCAGCCCGATGATCGACAACAAGTATGTTGAAAAAGATATGCCGCTCATGCAGAAAGACCTGACGACATTCGGCATGGGCCACTTCAATCCGGAAGGCGTCATCGGATACCCGTCATATTCCTCACGCGCCAAAGGCGAGATGATCATCGCCTCGATTATGAAGAACATCATACCTTCCCTGAATGACAGGATCGGACGGCTCAGGGAGCAGTGGAGATACGCCGGGGCAGGCGGGCTGGCGTTGAGACGGATGGAGCTTTCGGACATGCCGGACCTGATGCGGCTGAAGACCGCCGCGAAATGGAATCAGACGGAGGCCGACTGGAGCTTCTTCATCGAGTCCAATCCTTCAGGCTGTTTCGCCTTGATGCATCAGGGCAAAGCCGTTGGAACCGTCACGACAATAAACTACGGGAACAGGATTTCGTGGATAGGTATGGTGCTCGTGGATCCGGAGTTCAGGCGCATGGGCATCGCCACGCGGCTGATGGAGCGGGCGGTCGAATCTCTTTCGGGTTGCGCCTCCGTGAAGCTGGACGCCACCCCGGACGGTAAAAAAGTTTATGACAAACTTGGGTTCGTCGATGAGTTAGATCTCATACGTTTGGTCGCTTCAAGTGGAATCCGGGCGATGCAGAACTCCTCTAAAGACGTGAAGCCTCTTTCTACAGGAGACTTGCCGGTGCTGACCGAACTTGACACTGCCGCTTTCGGGGCCGAACGCCGGGTGCTGCTCAGTCATTTGCTCGGACGCAAGCCGGATTGCGCCTTCAAGGTCGAGCGCGGCGGTAAAATAAGAGGCTTCTGCCTCGCCAGGGACGGCGGGATTTATGATCAAGTAGGACCAATAGTTTCAGAGACAACTGAAGATGCGATCAACCTGCTGGGAATGGCACTCAAAGCCTGCTGCGGCCGTCCAGTTGTTATTGATGTCCCGTGCGCTCGGACGGAATGGCTGGAAGGCCTGATGAAGATGGGTTTTTCCGAGCAGAGGAAATTCATCCGGATGCGCAAGGGTGCGGACATCAAAGGTGCAAGGCCCGACATGCTGTATGCGATCGCCGGCCCCGAACTTGGCTGATAGGAAGCGCGACTGTGATGATCTGAATTTACCTGTAATTTATCTTCTCTACTCGCTTTCTATCTATCCATTTGTCAATAATGATTGGAGTGTAGTTGCGCAACTTGATCAGCAGATCCCCCGGATCATCTCCCCTGATCAGGGAGGCAAGGTGGTCTTTCTTGATAAACCGCTGTTCTTCCATGTGGTCAAGGAACTGAAAAAGCGGGACATAATACTGCTCCACATCCAGGAAGGCGCATGGCTTTGAGTGATATCCAAGTTGTGTCCAAGTAAACACCTCTAGGATTTCTTCCATTGTCCCTATGCCGCCCGGAAGGGCGACGAAGGCGTCTGAAAGCTCCGCCATCTTCAGTTTCCTTTCGTGCATCGATCCAACGCAGTACAGTTTTGTCAAGCCGTTGTGCGCTAATTCTTTGGCAACCATCTGCTCCGGAATAACGCCGATAACCGCTCCGCCGGCTTTTAGAACGCTATCGGCTAGCGCACCCATCAATCCGACATTGCCACCGCCATAGACAAGGGTGATGCCGTCTGCAGCGATCAGCCGCCCTAATTTTTCCGCTGCCTCAATATATGAGGTTCGCAGACCGGGACTTGATCCACAGTAGACGCATAGTGATTTTAGATTCATTAGATTTGATCCGTAAGTTAGTTTCATATGACCGAAATGCCGTTCGGCACTTTCAAGTCAGTGAGCAGTAATCCTTTTATGATTCCAATATAATGTCTGTCAGCGTACATCAGAGCTTTTTAGGAACTCAACTACTGTCTTGGCGAATTCCGACGGTTTTTCCCACATTGGACTGTGCCCACAGCCTGTTACCACCTCAATGCGACTGTTGGTAAAGGCGTCACTCATGGCAATTGCATGGTCAAATGTGCCGAAAGGATCGTGGGTTGCTGTGATAATAAGAACCGGTGCCTGAACACCCGTAAACTGCGGGGCTGGTAGAGCCGGGGTTGTGTAGTTTGCCTTCAATGTCTCACGAAGGGCGACATTGCTCGCCTGCAATCCGACCTCAACGAAACGTTCGATATCCTCTTTAGTTACATTTGCTGCATCGAAATAGCGGGGTATGACTGCGGGAAAAATCTTACGGTTTTCTTCTGCGGATCCATAGCCGTTTATTCGCTGTTCAACTGCTGGAGTGAGTCCTTTTGGCGGCATGCTGGCAGAGATAGTATTGGATAGCACAAGTGCGATGACACGCTCAGGATGACGCGCTGCAAAATGCTGAATCACCACACCGCCGAATGAGTGGCCGATCAGTACAGCTTTCGATAATCCCAAAGCGTCCATAAACACACCTATACTGTCCGCCAATTCGTGACAGCTGTAGCCGGTTTCGGGCTTGTCGGAGAGACCAAATCCCTGAATGTCCATCGCAAACAACCGGTAATTGGAAGGGAACAGCGGCAGGATCTTTCCCCAAACCGCGGATGACATGCTATAACCATGCACCAGAACCACCGGTATGCTCCCAGTGCCTGAAGTTTCATAGTGTATGTTAATTCCATTGGCCATACGTATATTCGCTCCATAGGCTGATGAAGGCAGAATCCAACTTACTGCAAACACGGTGAAGATAAAAAATGTACAGCTTGTTTTCATTACTTATCTTCCATGCCATAAATTCGTGATTCTCGCCCAAGGAGCCATACAGAAACAACTTTGTTCGGCAATTATTTGATACCCCTCTGTTTTGCCTCCTCAAGTATTGCCTCGGTGGTAGTAGATCCTATTCGCGTGATACCGAGCTCCCTGACACGGAGCAAGTCATCAAGAGTGCGGATGCCGCCTGCCGCCTTTATTTGAACTGATGCTGAGGAGTGTTTCCTCATAAGCCTGAGGTGATGATCAGTAGCTCCTTTGTAGCTGTACATACCATTGGCCTGCTTGACAAATCCATAACCAGTTGAAGTTTTTACGAATGCGACCCGATGTTCAGAACAAATTTCACACAGTCGTATTATATGCCCGTCCTGGAGATAGTCGTTTTCAAATATCACCTTTAGAATTGCCTTGTTCGCTGTGACGGCATGATTGATGGCTTTGATTTCTTTGGACACATAATCCCAGTCACCACCTAGTACCTTCCCTATATTGACAACCATATCTATTTCGCTCCCGCCGGCCAGAGCTGCAGCTTCGGCTTCCTTAACTTTGATGGAAGTCGAGCTGTTTCCATGAGGGAAGGAAATCACAGGACATATTCCGACACCAGAGCCTGACAACAATTCCTTCACCATGGGGATGCAATACGGCTTGATGCAGGCAGTGGCCACGCTGTACTTCTTTGACAGTTCACATCCTTTAACTATGTCATCATCGGTCATAGTGGGATGAAGCAGGGAGTGGTCTATCATTTTCGCCAGCGTCTTCAACGTAATCATGTCCATAATCAATTCTCTTTCATTTTGCCGGAACGGTGTAGATTCATTTCTTGGTTTCCTGGGAGATGGCTTTCCACTTGTCGTTTTCCTTCTTGAAAGTGAACAGCCAGGTAACCTTCATTCCATAGGAGCCATCGGCGATCTCCATCTTGCAGACAGCGGTGGCGTCATTATCCTTGACGTTGATTTTTTCAAAACTGGAGACACGCATTCCCATGTTCTTGCTTTTGCAGTAATCCTTGACGGCCGCTTCGAATGGCGCTGAGCTGACCGTAGAATCCTCTCCTGATCCGCAGGCGGATATAAGTGACAGAAGAATCGAGATTGAAAGACAGGCGACAATAAGTCTCTTCATAATATGCCTCCTTTAATGTTTGGATGTTCCCTAAGATTATAAACCGGGAAGCGGTAAATTCAAACTGGTAGGATTTGCAGTGGGTTGAACGAAGACATCCTACCCCTTGCCTTGTATGAATTCAACACTGACCGTACGGTTGCGCGGTCCGTCAAACTCGCAGAAATAAACACCCTGCCAAGTCCCCAGGTTCAAGCGGCCCTTTCTGATGGGTATTGTCAGTGATAAACCCATAAGTGAAGCTTTAACGTGGGCCGCACTGTTTCCCTCGCCATGCAGATACTTACTGTTTTCCCAAGGGACGAGCTTTTCAAGTGAAAACAGGATATCCCTTATAACATCGGGATCGGCATTTTCATTTATCGTAAGTCCGGCCGTGGTGTGCATGGAAAAAACAATGCATATGCCTGAATCCATGTCGGATGGTATGATTTCTGATATCTGTGAGGTTATATCTGTCATCTCGGTATGGTTCTTTGTCTGGATGTGTACAGTCTGCATTTTAATTTCATTCCCATCTGAGTTTTCAAGCAAGAGTATCCTATCGTTTTTCTAACCTAATGGCTTGGAACAACTATGTCAAGCAATTTGCTCTCCGTGGACAACTCGCATCTATCGTCCACCTTTGGATGCGAAGCGGGATGATTGGAATCTCAAACAGGTTTGGAGAAAGGTTTGGGGTGCTGTGGCGGTAAGAACCTTTCCCCAAAAGATTGTCACTTACCCGCATTCATATTTTTCCGACTTTTGCAATTCCATTCATATCGAATATATTGCCCCTGTAAAAAACGGAGGTTCCATAATGAAGTTGTATCTTGGACTTGACAGCAGCACGCAGAGTGTGAAAGCGACTATCATAGATGCGGAAAAGGGCGAGATTGTCGCGGTGGCCGCGGTGAACTTTTCAACTGAACTTTCCAAATACGGATGCCCAAACGGTGTTCTTCCCAATGCGGATCCACTGGTTAAACATTCGAATCCTCTCATGTGGCTTGAGGCGCTTGACCTTGTTCTGAATAAACTCAAAGCCGCAAAGGCTCCCTTGGACATGGTTGTGGGCATAAGCGGATCCGGTCAGCAGCACGGTTCCGTCTATCTGAACAGCAAATTTGAAGGGATCCTTGAAAAGCTGAATCCGGCGCTCCCCCTTGCGGAACAGATAGAACCCGCGCTTTCAAGAAAGACTTCCCCTATATGGATGGACAGTTCTACGAGCGCCGAATGCGGGGAGATAAGCAAGGCCGTAGGCGTGAAGGAGCTTCAGGAGATCACGGGGTCGCCCGCGATTGAGCGTTTTACCGGATCGCAGATCCGCAAATTCTGGAAAACACAGCCTGAAGATTACAAGAGGACAGAACGCATACATCTGGTAAGTTCTTTCATGGCATCGGTTCTCTGCGGCGAGAATGCCCCGATTGATTTCGGGGACGGCGCCGGCATGAATCTGCTGAACCTGAAGACCCTCATCTGGGATTTGAAAATAGCCGAGGCTACCGCTCCAGGCCTCATCAATAAACTTCCCCCGGCCGTGCCGTCGCGGGGATTGGCCGGAATACTTTCACCGTATTTCAAAAAATACGGATTCAAGGGGGATGTTCCGGTGACTGTGTGGTCCGGCGACAATCCGTGCAGCCTGATTGGTGTCGGTGCCGGAGAGTCAGGAACCGCAGTAATCAGCCTTGGCACAAGCGATACATTTTTTGCCGCGATGTCATCTCCGCATACGGATCCGCAGGGATATGGACATGTTTTCGGAAACCCTTTCGGCGGATATATGAGCCTAATATGTTTCAAGAACGGTTCCCTTGCCCGTGAGAACGTAAAGGATGAATGCGGTGCAGACTGGGATGCTTTTGAAAAGGCTTTTTCGGAAAGCAGGCCAGGCAACGGCGGAAACATGATGCTTCCATATTTCGTTCCTGAAATAACTCCGCTGGTGTTGAAGGCTGGGGCCCGTTATTCGGGCAATGCGGATTTCTGCGGCGGCAAGGCGCCGTCATCCGTAAAGATACGCGCAGTTGTAGAGTCACAGGTTCTCAGCATGAAGCTTCATTCCAGATGGATTGGTGAAAAATTCACCCGGATCAGGGTGACGGGTGGAGCATCCAGGAGCCAGGGGATATGCCAGATCATAGCGGATGTATTCCAAGCCAAGGTCGAGAAGATATCCGTCGCGGATTCGACGACCCTCGGCTCCGCAATACGGGCCGCGTGTTCGGATGTTTATTACAAACGGAATGAAATCTGTGCGAAATTCGCAGTGGCTTCTGAGACTATCAATCCTGACAAATCCACTGCTGGAATTTACGATGACATGCTTGCGAAATTCGCAGAATTTGAAAAGAAATGAAAGAAGAAAAGAAAAAAAATTTGTTGAGAAGAATTCTTCTGACGTCGGCAATTGTACTGGCTTTCCTGATCTTGTTCAGGATATGCATACCGATATATATAGAGAACGGCCTCTGCTCCAAGCTTCAAGCAATCCTGAAGGTTGAGAGTGTCAGATGCAAGGTCCACAGTTTGGGTTTTGCCCATATCGACTTGTCGGATCTCAGGATCGGTGCAGTGAAAGCGCCTTTTTTGACCATAGATTCCATCAGGGTTGATTATCCTTTTCTGGGCTTTGTTGAAAGGAAGATCACTGTTTCCGGTCTTTCATTCAACTCTGAATACAGGGATGGCGGATTTGTGATTCCAGGATTGAACCTTCAGAATTTCAAATCGGGAAAAGATAATGGAGGGAAAGCTTCCTCCCAAAGCATTCCAGATATAATAACTTCGATGACGGTAAGAAGTTCCTCATTAAAAGTAAATTGGGACGGCAAACAGCATATAATACCCTTTGAAATGCGTGCTAATCTACTGCCTGTTGAATCGCGTACCGAGAAGAGGCCGGGATATGACTTGACGCTTGATCTTTATCCCCGCGGCGAGACTTTAAGTATAAGGGGTGGCTTTGACTCCAAGCTGGGAAAAGCCTCCTGTGACTTCAAGGGTGTGGATATCAATGTCTCAAGATTTCAGGATCTTGCCGACAAGGTTAAAGGGCTGAAGCTTTCCGCTGTGGCGGATATCGAGTCGGCATTTGACCGTGCTGCTGGAAACATATGGTTGAAAATAAAACTTTCCGATTTGGATATGCGGTACAACGCACTTAAAATAGTCAATTCCATAGACCCTTCAGGGAAACAGATACCGGTTGTAATGCAGCTCTGGAAAAAGAAGGACGTTTTTCCGTTTTCGTTCAACACATTCATGATTGATTCCCCTTTCCCTGTAGATGTCTGCATGGATGCCCCCGGAGAAATGCGGATTTTGCAGAATGGCGGTGTGAGCGTAGCCGCGGAAATAAAGACTAAAATAGGGAAAGACCAGTTCAACGGCAGATTCAAGACATCGGAGATGAAACTCTCCGAGTCGGAAAGCGTTACGCTGCGTTTCGAGGCTGCTGTGGATAAGGACGCTGCCTGGAAGTTCAAGTTCACGGCACTTCCCGACAGTGATGAAACTGTGGAATTGGAAGGCGGTTACCAGTCGTTAAAATGCCGGCCGGTGATGTTCTCCATTTCCGGCAATGGGGAAAAGGACATTGCGAACATCAATTACGGGTTCAAGATATTTGAAAGCGAGTGGAGGAAAAAGGGGGGAACTTCAATTTCAATGCCCGGCGCTGAGATTTCGGGATACATCAGGTTCAAGGCCCCGGAGCTCAAATGTTCGATGACGTTTCATGCGGACAAAATCATTGCCGGACCGCTCAGTGTTGAGAATATAGCCTTTTCGGTTCCACTGCAGATCCCGTATCCTTCAGGGGATTCTGTCTCAGATGAGCCGGAAAAGGGTTTTTTGAAAACAGGGATGATGACAATTGACGGGGGCAGCAGTCTTGGTAGTTTTGAGGCGCAGTTAGCGCAGGAGGCGTTGTCATGGAAAGTCCGGGGCGCCTTTAAAACAGTTTTTGAGAAGATCGGAATTGATGTCTCCGGCAAGGTTGGGGTTCAGGAAGGAGATGGAATCTTCTATGATTTCGCCTTCAGCATTCCCGAATCTTCAGAAAAGATTGCTGTTGATTTCGGGAAGGTCAATGGGGATTTGTCAGGCATCAGCCTGGACGGTAAATTAAAATTAAAGGGTGTCTGCGGCAACGGGACTGGCGTCCTGAAGACCGAAGCTGAAATAGGGCTGGCTGAGGCGAATCTCAAAATGCCAGACAGCAAGGTTTCAGTTGAAGGACTTGAATTTTCTGTTTTGATGCAGGATCTGATCCTTATGAAAAGTCTTCCGAAACAGACCATAAGGTTCAGGAAGTTTTCAGCGGGCAGTCTTACTCTTGAAACCGGGGAGATTGAATTCCAGATAGAATCGCCGAGAAAATATTTTATTGAGAAGAGCAGTTTTTCATGGTGCAATGGTCATGTTTACTCGCAAGCGATGAGGATTGTTCCCGGAGAAGATCTCGATTTCACCCTCTTTTGCGACCGTTTGAATTTTGCGGCGATATTGAAGCAGATTCAGGCGGCGGAGGCCTCCGGCGATGGAACGGTCAATGGACGGATTCCGGTGAAGATCAGGAAGAAACGCATTAGGATCATGGACGGTTTTCTTTATTCGTCTCCTGGGCAGGGCGGTAATATCAAGCTCGGACATTCCCAGATTCTGGACAATACCTCGGAAATCCAGAAGAAGGCGATTGACATGGCCATTGCTGTGTCGGCTCTGAAGGATTTCGATTATGACTGGGTGAAGCTTTCCCTCAACAGCGAAAACCGCAAGCTTAATGTTGTGCTGGACATCAATGGAAAGCCGGCTAAGGCCCTTGATTTCGGATTCGATACGGAGGTCGGGCTTTACAAGGCCGAGGAGGGGAGCGGTTGCACTGCCGTTTTCAAGGGTATTCTATTTACGATTAATTTCTCGCTTCCAATTAACAGGATGCTATATTACAGTAAGGGAATTAACAATATGATGAAAGGCGACAATGATTAAGTCGGGAGGGTATATGAGAGCAACAATTGTAGCCGCCCTGTTTATGGGGGCTTTTATTTTTAACGGTTGCATGTTTCAGACGAAACATGAAATCGAAGTGAAGCCAATGCACATCACGATAGACGTGAATGTGAAGATACAGGAGGAGCTGAAGGAGAAATTCAAGAAGACTGACGAAGTCTCGAAGGAAATCAGCGACAAGGAAGCCGAAGACGCCCTGAATAAGTATCTTGAATCACAGAAGATCAACTGACAATTAAACTTAAGGAGTAATGAATATGAAGGCATTTATAGGGAAACTGCTGGCTCTTGTAATGTTCGCAGGCTTGGTTTTTGTTGCGGTTGACGGATACGGTATGGACAGCAAACAGAGGCTTGCAATAATAAAGGGGCTGAAGATCAAGGGAATAGTCGGAGAGAACAACAAGGGCCTCCTGGAATTCAAGACAGGGGATAAGTCCGCAGCAGCTGTCGTGAACGAGGAAAATGCTGAGCGCACAAAAGCCTATGCAGATGTTGCAAAGAAGACCGGTGCAGCCGTCGCCGATGTGGGGGCGCAGAGAGCCACCCAGATATCAAAGGAGGAATCCTCTGGTGTATGGATCCAGGATGCAAAAGGGGCCTGGGACAAGAAATAGTTTGCCAGGTGGGCATATCTCTGTAAGTTTAATTGTAGGAGCGGATTTCAATACTAGAGTTTTGCGGGAATTCAGTAGTCAGAAGACATCCGCCGCGGCGGACAGAATGAAATTCAGACTCAAATCCGGATTTATTCTGACTCCTGACCGCTGCGGCGGACTGACTACTTTAACCAGTTTAAATAGCTGAACCTCGGTATGTCTTTCTGAGCGTGTTTTTTTGACAAAAGGAAAGCATGAACATGCCTGTTGACAATGGGGTGGGGGCGCGGATAGGCGTAAAAGAGGGGATCGTCCTCGGTACGCTTCTGGGAATCATACTTTTCCTTCCTCTTTTGTTTTCCCATTTTTCACTCAGGATGTGGCAGGAGGTTTCGTGGCATAATCCTGTAGATATCTCCATGATTGAATGGAGCACCGCGTTCCTCAACATCTTCCTGTTCTTTCTTCTGATTGAAACTTACCGCCAGAGTGGCAGGCGAATATTGATTTTCATGAGTGCCGGTTTCCTTGTCATGGGACTGCTTGGTTTTGAGTACGCCCTTAGCCGGCCGGGCTCCGAAACGGCCGCCTGGGTGAAAGGCGTGTCCCTCTTTCTGGGAAGCTGCTGTTTCCTGCTTGGTATTGCAGCTGGAAAAGATACGGATAAAGACTTGCCGCGGGTATTTATATGGATAATCCTTCCTGCGGTGATTCTAGCTGTGTTCTGCGGTTGGATGCCCTACGGACTTAAGCAAATCCTGCCGCAAATTATTTCAGCTTCCGGCACTGTTACTGTTTTCGGGGATATCTTCTTCTGGGTCTCCGGCGCTTTCTTCTTTACCGCATCAATCCCTTGGCTTCACGGCTATATCGGTAAAAAGAAAAAGGAGGATCTCGTCTTTGCGATTGTAATCCTCCTCTATGCCCAGGTTTCCCTGACTGTGAGATATTCAAATGCATGGGGGGTCATATGGTGGGCATGGCACCTGGGGCTGCTTGTAACCGGAGTTTTAGCTTCCCTCTATCTCCTTGTTCTCTGTCTCCGATATTCACTGGTCTGGAGGCTTCTTCTTTCCCTGGGGCTTGTTTTCGGCCTGACTGTAATAATTTCCTCAGGAATAATTCAGAGCTATTTTGAAAAACGCACAAATGACGAGGTACATGTAAGGATTGCATTGCAGCAGAAAAACATGATAAGCGATTCCTCTGAAAGCCTGTCTTTCTGTGAAGAGAACCTAAGGCATCTCTCAAGGGATTTCCTCTTGTCGGAACGGCACAGGGAATATCCTGTGGAAACTGCAAGGGAGCTGTCTGCCGGCAACCGGGGGGACTGGTCGAGATATGTGCTTGAAACAGGGTTTTGTTCGGACGACGGTATTTTCGTATCTTCAGATTTATTTGGGGGGGGATCTGAATTCCGCGAGGATGCTTTTCCTAACTTGAGTGCTCAGACTTTCAGGAATATGGGGAAGATTATTTTCGGTGAATTCTATTTTGACAAGCAGAGGAATCGGCTGGTCGTGCCGGCGGCATTTGCTTTCAAGACATTAGACGGGAGAAGATGTTTTTTCTACAATATCGTTGATGTGTCAAAGTTCAGGGGCAGAAGCATTCTCGCTGTGGACGGGAAGAGTGGTGAGAATTCATCCGGGAGGATGATTATATCCGGGAAGAACGGGAAGTTTATTTACTGCAGCCTGCCGCAGTCATACCTTCAGAGTTTTGACGGCAAGGTTCCGCAGAGCGAGCTTCCCCTTGCCAGAGAGCTTGCTTCCCACCCGCCTGCTGAGTCGACGCTGAAAGGGGGCGTTTTCCTGGTTCCGCATTCAGGAAGGGACTATCTTGTTGTGTCCGGGACGCTGAAAGCCGCTGACTGGATTGTAATTGACATGATAGATGACCAATTTGTGGCCTATATTAACCAGAATGGATCAAGATACGTATTTGAAGCGACTGGAATGGTTGTATTCCTAGGTGGTTTCATCATTCTGCTCATACTCCTGAATTATCAGATTGCCAGGCCGCTTGGACATCTTGTCAGGGCGACCGAGAGGATTGAAAAAGGTGATTTCTCCGTCAGGATAAATTCCAATGAGAAAGACGAGCTTGGAATTGTTGCCAATTCGTTTGACCGTATGGTGTCCAGGATCCAGCAGTATTGCGATGAGCTTCAAAAGACTGTTGCCGAGAAGACGAAAGCCCTCCAAGATGCGAAAGACGCAAACAATGCAAAAACGCGTTTTTTCACAAATGTAAGCCATGAACTTCGCACACCGCTTAGCGGTATACTGGGTTTTACCAGGCTTGGGCTTGACAGGGAGCGTATTAAGGACACGGAAAGGGTTATTGATTTCTTCAAATGCATAAACGGTAGCGCCGAGCGTCTTTTGAATATGATAAACAATCTCTTGAATTATGCCAAACTGGAATCCGGGCACTTGGAATTAACTTTTGCCAATACAAGCCTTTACTCCGTGGCGCTCCAGTCATTCGCCGAACTCAAGTCCAATTTCGAGGAGAAGAATATGAAGTTTGAATGTCCGAAGCCGGATTTTGATACAACTGCGTGGATTGACGGGGAGAAGATTTTGATAGTCTTCAGAAACCTGCTAGGGAACGCCCTTAAGTTTTCTGAAGATGGAAAGATTATAAGTGTTGCCTTTGGACAAGACGGTGGTAAAATATCTGTTAGAGTTTCAGATGAGGGCCCCGGTATACCGGAATATGACCTGAATAACATATTTGACAGGTTCTTTCAGTCCGATGTAACGAAAGGCAAGATCGGTACTGGGCTCGGATTGTCGATTTGCATGGAAATAATAAGGAGTCATAATGGCACGATTTATGCTTGTAATAACACTAAAGTTGGAGCGACATTTGTCTTTTCGGTACCAGCTGGGCATGACTATTGCGTAAATGAGAGCGGAAATGAAAATAAACACTAGTGCGTCGAAAAAGAGAATACTTCTTGTAGACGATGATCGGATGAATATTCTCTTGCTGGAGGAAATCCTCGGCAGGGAATTTGAAATAAAGTCGGTTTTTGACGGTGAGTTTGCACTTGAAATAGCCACTGACTTCAACCCCGATGTCATTATCCTGGACATAATGATGCCGAAAAGGGATGGATATGAGATTTGCATGCGATTCCGCCAAAAACCGGAACTTTCGTTCACGAAAATAATATTCCTTTCTGCGAAATCCATGTTGGCTGACAGGCTGAGAGGCTATAAGGCCGGAGCTGATGATTTCATTACAAAACCTTTTGAGCCGGAGGAACTCCTCGCAAAAGTTCGAGTCTTCATCAGGTTGAAATCCGTCCAGGAGATCGATAGGATGAAGGATGATCTGATAAATCTTTTCTCCCATGAGACAAGGACTCCGCTTAACTCCATTCTCGGTTTCGCCAAAATACTTGGAGCGTGTGAGAATCTGGATGACCACGAAAAAGAATGCGTGAAGCATATTATCAATTCCGGGACGACGCTTCTGGAGCTTGTGAATAAGACAATACTCCTCTGCAACATTAGAAATGGAACAAGGATGCTTGTTGACAGCAGGACCGACCTTGAGACAATAATCAACAAGGCGCTGATTTCCGTACAGGATAAGATCAGGGAGAAAAATATTATTCTGCTCAAGGAATCTGATAATGTAAGCCTGCCGCTCAAAGTAGATGAAGATCTTATCGTTGCGGCCTTGACATATGTGCTTGAAAATGCCGTTAAATTCTCGCCTTATCTGGGTGCGGTGGAAATATCCGTCAGAAGTGACGTAAATGGAATTGCCTGCGATATCAAGGACAGTGGAAAAGGTCTTGAAAAGGGTGGTGAGCATGCGGACATGCTTTTCAGCGGATTTTATGTTGGGGATCTTGATCATCATGGGCGTGGCCACGGATTAAGCCTTGTCATCGTAAAACATATTATGCTTCTATATGGAGGTAAAGTGTCGGCAGTGAACAACCGGAACGAACCGGGCTGCACTTTTTCCTTGGCACTTCCTTCGAGTGTTTTCGCCTGAAATCAAAGGAATAATCTTATCCGCATTGATTTTGTCGAAACATGATATACATTCTGAACCTGCTTAGAAAAATGGGCGCATAGCTCAGTTGGTTAGAGCGCTACGTTGACATCGTAGAGGTCGTTGGTTCGAGTCCAATTGCGCCCACCATTTAAACCCCTAATAACCAAGGGGTTAAGCCTTAAAAGACATAAACCCCAGAATAGGGCTTATAATGGCTTTTGATGGCTTTATAGAATCATAAAGCTATCAAAAAGCTATCACGGGGTTCCATAGGGGCAAGGGAAATTATAAGGCAGGGGCTTTTAAAGGGTAAACAAAAGCCTGTTAACATTGAATAGCTAGAATCAATTAAATAGCTACTTTTTTGCTAACAGGCATTTTGAGGTGACTGCGTGTGAATGCTTGTGTGATCCGGCGTCCGCCGGATACACACGAAAGCTTTATATTGCCGGATACAGGTTTTTCAGTGTTTCCTGTGGGGTTTCTGTTTCTGAATCGTTGAACTTTTTTTCATCTTTTTCATCTTGTTCGTACTGTTCAGCTAGTGTCAATTGCTTTTTAGGCTTTGACATACCAAGTTTTGTAAGTCCAATATCTAACAAGATTTTAGCGTTTTTAAGCGTGTCTTTCTTGTCAATTTCATCTTGCAAGTAGTTGAAAATCTTCATATTATCAGACATTATTTTTTCTTTTTGGTCATTGCAAGCCGTTCTCAAATTAAAACCATTGTCATTAGCCATCATTTGCCCATAGCAATAATCAGCATGTTTGTGTGCTTCAGCTTTTGCGTTTAGTGCATCAGTCATTTTAGCCCTTAAAACCTTGCTTCTTTCTTCCATTAGTCGTCTTTCGTGCATACATTTGGCTTCCACTTCATCTTGTAGTGCCGTGATTTTTGCCAAATATTCCGGTTTAAGTTGTCCGTTGTCGTCAAAGTACTTTGCCATAATTAATTATTCTCCGTTGGTTATTGGTTTTTTTTCAATGTGTAAAAGTTTTCTTATTTTAATCATTTTATCTGTCATACACTTAATACAAGCTTCTTCTTTGCTATCTACGCAAATCACTTCATTAATTGCATTAAGGACTTCCCGAAATGTGTAATGTCCCTGTGTCATTTCATCAACTTTAAAGCGTTGTTCTTCAACTTTAAGTTCTTTTAGTTCAACGTCAAGCTTGATTTTCTCAAGCCGTGCAAGCCTAATTTGTTCAAACGTTGAATTTTCTTTATCTGTTTTGTCCATAAGTAATTTTAACCTCATTTAGTATCTTTTTTAGTAAAACCTAACTATCATATTTTGCTTGACCTCACTAGTGGCGGATAAACTAGATAAATATATGCTAGAAAGCACCATTATAGGCGTACTTAGCTTCCATAAATATATTCGCCTTTTTCATTCTGTTTCATCAGTTTTACATTAGCAATAGCTTCACTTAACTTTTTATTATAAGCATTGTCACCAACCATAGAAAATGTTTTGCGTTTTTGCTTTTCATTCCAGTCAATTAGAAAATCTTTGTTACTGATACAAAACTTATGATAGCCACATTTTTTAATTGTTTCGTATGGATTTTCCATTTACTTGGTTTCCCTAGCTATCTTTTCCAAAACCGCTTCAATGATAAAAGCTTTCATTTTCTTGTCAGCCATCGCACATGCGACCCTAAGTTTATGGAAAAAGTCATTTGTTTTTTCAACTTTGAAATGGTATGCATACATTGTGTTGTACCCCATAGTTATTTGTTAAACTTGTTACAATAATATTATACACTAAAACTGCATAAATAGCAATAGGTATTAGTGAAATAAATAGCAGATAGTTTAAGATATTATTCCTAGCGACTTTGACCACTGGCTAGCGACTTGCTAGCGACTTTATTTATATGTAAAACGTTATCAATCAACTAGCTAGCGAGTATAGCCAATATTTCCCACATATAGCCCACCACACACCACTATATTACCAGTATCATAAGCTTTAATACTTAGAATAATACAATTTAATGTCTATTAATGAATATATTGGCTATGGTCGCTAGGACGTTGCACATCAAGCACTTACACCGCTAGGAAGTCGCTAGGTAATTGCTAGGTGTGATTAATTGTAGTTAGTTATAACATTATCACTTATTATCACACAAAAGGAAAGGGCGTCCGTATTAGTGGACACCCTGTTTGTCAAATTATCATACTACAAATCATTCATACCAAAAAACATGCTGATTAATTTTATTAACTTCTTTCTGTTTTTCAAAGTATTTTAAACCCTTGAAAATCCCCCATTTTTTACGCCACTTATTGACCATAATTTTGGTGGATAATTTTGTATCATCATCAGTAGCTTCCAAGTAATCACTGTAAAATTTATGTTTAGGATATGGCTTTTTCAATTCCATTGTTTCCGACCATTCATTCATAAAGTTTATAAATGTTTCACTAGTTTCAAGCATTACTTTCTTGATTGCAGTAACTTTATTTTCACCTTCAAGTAATCCAACGTTTAAAAAGTGCTGTACTGCTTTTATTACCCAACTATCGAATTTATTCCACTCTTCAGGTGTCCAGTCATCAAATAACCTATGCCCAAATTCATCGGCAGGGGTAAAACCTGGGTTATAGTGTTTGAAAAGTTCATACTCTGCTTTTCGCCGGTTGACGGAATTCCCGACCCCTTTAATGGCGTAGTTTGTACTGATTGCAATTTTAGGACTAATTTCAAATGGAATTGAAATCCTATTCGTGCCCTTTGATTCCATTTCAAAATCACCTGTAATCACATTGAAAATCTTTTCGAATTTGAAATCTTCAGCGACATCTTCCAAGTGTATAATATCACTTTCAGGATTTAAATTTTGAAAAATAAATTGATTTTGTACACGCTCCCTCATATCAGGGCTTTGTACCCGTCTTATTTTACCTACTGCCCTAAGTATTATTCCCTTGCCTGCTCCGCCCTGCTGATTTTCTAAGTCTTCATCATTGTAAATAATTGCCCTGCCGTTGGCGGCATCCTTGAATCTGCTTATCAGATAGCCAAAACTGGTTAACATTTTATTATATCTATCAAGGTCATTGTTATTTATGTTCATAAAAAACTTTTCAAATTCCCCTGATTCTTTATTTTCCACATAGTCTCGATTGACTAGGGATTGTTCCCAGATACACCCGTCCAAATCAGTGTATTTTATCATTTTACAACTGCTCTTTGTAACTTCAAGAACACCGTTTTTGTAATAAAGATAGACAGTATTTTTACTGTCACGGTGAAATTTTTCCTTGAAAGTTTTGATATGTCTTTTTAATGCCATTTTATTAAGCAAACTATTTCCGTTTTTGCAGATATAAGATTTTAATTTTGGAAAGTTATAATTTATCCATTCGCTTACATCACGCCCTATTTCATTATCGCTTGAATGACTGATTACATTATCGACTACTTTTACAAAAATTTCTTCTTTGCTTTTGCCGTCTATGCTTGTATAAAAATATAAACCATAGCCCTGTTTATTAAGCCATTCCATTAGCTTATCACCTTGGATTTTATAACCGCTTTTCTTTCCGTGTGTCCAAAATAAGCCGAAAGTTAAAACTTCCTTTTCTTCTTCTACTTTTTCACTGCTGGGGGTGGTAGTTTTAGCTATGGTTTCAATCGCTGTAGTATCTAGCGGTTTTACTGTGTCATTTTCCATTAACATTTCAACTTCAACCATTTCACTTTCGTCTATGTCGTCCGGCTCCCCTGCATACATTTCATTTCTTTTTGTATCTAAAGCTTTTACTATTTCCTTATATTCGCACCTGCAATCACATTTCAAGCCTAGCTTTCCGGTGTTAGTGACATAAGCAAAAAGATTAAGTTTTTCACCGCTTTCGTCACTTTGACAGACAGGGCAATATATTTTATATCCGCCCCTACTTTTGCTGTCACCTGGCACCATATCAACTTCTTCGTGTTTATTGTCTTTAACAAACAAAATTATTTCATTATAATCATTAAACATAAATCACCTGTAAATTATTATTATTTTTCCCTTTCTGATTTTAATAGGCTTACTGATCCGGCTTTGCCGGATCAGAGAGCCCACACCCTAGTTATTTATTATTGTCGTAGTCCCAGACTGCACGACCTTATATTCACAAAGCCCGTCAATATCAGATTGTTTATACCGTATCAAGTGAACCCCCGCCAATTTGATAGGGGCAAGTTTCCCCCCTAATTCCCAGTTGACAAGGGTTTGCATTGACACTTGTAATCTTTCCATGACTTGCTTACGGGTCAAATACTTTTCAGTTTCGACCTGTTTTCCATTGTCTTTAATAGCAGAAATTTCATCCATAGTTTTACCGGATATAAATCCTGCATCAACTAGCGTTTTCAATGTCTGTTTTATACTTTTCAATTCATTTGCATTCATTTGCACACCTCAAAATTAAGATTTTTGTTTTGTAGAAAATAGGGTCAGTACGGACGCAGGCAGTAATCTTGTGGAAATCTTGTGTGTGTCTTGTGATAATCTTGAGGTAATCTTATGCAGTAATCTTGAAATAATCTTGTATGTTTGACTTAAAAACGCTTGTGATAATCTTGTTATATAATCATATTTTTGTTGCTTAATAATAGTATACTACAAAGATACATAAATAGCTATAGATAAACCGAAAATAAATTGAATTTATTTTGTCTGTTTTCCATAGGTAAAACATAGGGGTATAACAAAACGTTATGACCCCCTGAAACGCTAGGGCATAGCTATTATCTATACCCTTTGAACCATCAAAACCCCTAAAAAGGATTGCAGAAAGGGCTATAATTAGCGTTTTATAGGTGTGAGCCGTGCTTTGATATAGGGTAAATTGATAGGGTGTTATCGTTGCTTGGAATGATTTTACAGGGGAAATGATAATCTATTTTGAAATACAGGATTTTTAGCTAACTAATTTAATATTATTAGCTAATAATTAAGGGGTAGGAATACTATTCCTACCCCTGTTATGTCTAATATGGCAATGAAAGAATGGCTTTGATTTTACTTTGGTCATTTACTTTTATGTAATACTTTTCTAAAGTCCGGACGTTATCGCCTAAAATGCTTGCAAGCGTAGTTATGGGAACTCCTGCATTAGCTGCGCTACTGCATAGCGTGTGTCTAAAACTATGAAAACTGTAAAATTTTCTGTTCATTCCCCTTGTTGCTTGATTCACTTTGTTTAGTCCTACGCTTTCCAAGTCTAAAATTTTATAAAAGTCGTCAATAATTCCATCTGAATTCCGTTCATATCGTTCTACCATTCTAGGTAAAACATATTCGCTTTTATCTTTTGAATCAGCTATGTCTAACAGGGCTTTCAGATTTACGTCTAAAAATGGAATATGTACCAACCGCTGTATGCCACGTGTTTTAACAGGCATAGCGGTAATTGTTTTACGGGCAAAGTCTATCTGTTCCCACTTAATATTTACTGCATCAACAAGCCTTAAACCGGTTCTTGACAAAATATGAATTAATAATCGCATTTCCTTTTTGTCCGGTATACATAGTGCTGGGTCGTCAAAGCTTGCATATATCCTTGTAACTTCTTCGCCTGTAAAATCTTTCCTTGTCATTTTTTCCTCAAGCTTTTTTTCTATTCCAGAAAAAGGGGTTTTATCGGTATCAAATAAAGTCTTGAAAATCAAATTAAGGGACTGAATATGATAATTATGTGTATTTGCAGTGATACCACGCTTCAATTTATTTTCCTTTGCCTGTTTAGCACGTAATAATTTTCTTTCTGCTTTATTGGGCTTGTGATCCGGCTTCGCCGGATCAGAGCCTTTTAACTTCTTGACTGGCTTGATATCTGATTTTTCCCAAAGGTGTTCTGCATAGGCTTCAGCTTCCCTTTCTGTAATCTGATTTATTCTTTCAATATTTGAATGATTTTTTTCTAACCAAGATTTAAAAGCCAGCCAATTCCGTTCATAATTGCCCAGTGTGCCTGGACTGGTTTTCTGTGGTCTCCTAGGATTTTTGAAATACTGCCCCCACACAATGGACAACGGAAATTTTATATCTGTTAATAAATCCCGTGTTTCTGCAATATGTCTTGTGACCTTTTCGGTGGTAGTTGCCTTTAATGCAGGGGTCAAATATTCATCACGTGCTTTTTTTGCATCAGTTAAATTTTCAGTTTTCAGTGATACAAGCTTTTTTTTGCCGTTAATGACATACATTAAGTAATAACTTCCACATGGTTTCCCGTTTTCGTTTTTTTTCCTTTGGAAGATATAACCGCTTGTCGTTTTCATTGGATTGTCCTTTAGTTTATTAATGGTTATCATGCGTTGTAAATAAAGTAGCACTTTAAAATTATAAAGCTATCAAAAAACTATCATTTATTTTATAATGGGGCTAATGCGCTACGTTGACATCGTAGAGGTCGTTGGTTCGAGTCCAATTGCGCCCACCATGCTTCGCCTAGGAGGCTTTGCATGGCACGGCCATGCAGATGGAAATTACTGAAACCGTTAATTTCAAAATGCGAAGCATGCCCTGCGTAGCTTCTTAGCGAAGTGCGGGAGACACTGCAGAAAACTCCAATACGAGAAAAATATTTTTAACCACTAATCTGCACTTATCATACAATATCCAACACTCAATCTCCAATTTCCATCGGAATTAGTTTTTGGAAAAGCTTAACTTGGGTGTTGGATATTCCGTAATACAATCCGTCATATTCTTGTTTTTTTTTGCACGTTTTCTGTTTGCAAATAAAATCCGAAGCACGAAATTCGAAACCCGAAACAAGCTCAAAACAAAGTTTGAAACAAATTCTAAATTCAAAGTTTCAAAGATTTAAGCATTTTAATTATAGGCTTTATTGTTTCGGATTTCGAGATTTGGTTGCGGCTTAAGCTGCTCCAGGTTGGATATTGGATATTCAGAGTTGACACTCTTGCATGGATGGCGTGGCTACCGAGGGATTACATTGAGGCAGCCGCGGAGACACTTGTGGATTTTCGGAGAATTGAAAAAAAACAGGGATGATGTATAATTCCATGCAACAAGAGGATGTGAAAATGAAACTCAAAAATGAAAATCGCAGGGATACAGGAAAGAGACTTGTAGCAGCCTGTGATTTCCCCTCAGGTGTGCAAGAATTACGAAGTAAAGAAATGACGAGTGGTACATATCAACCAAGATAAGGAGCGATATCATGACAATCAATCAAATTAAAAAGGGCGACATCACTATTCTGGAAGTACAGGGCAGACTGGATGCGACCACTGCGCTTGAAGCGGATCGACTGCTGTCAACGCTTATTGAAGGAGGCGGGCTGAAAGTTATTATAGATTTGTCTGGGCTGGAATATGTAAGCAGCGCCGGCCTGCGTGTCTTCCTGACGGCTGCCAAGCGCATGAAACACGCTCAGGGTAAAATGGTGCTGGCCAGCCCCTCGTCCCAGGTTCAACAGGTTTTTGACGTGGCTGGTTTCTCCACAATTCTGCATATTCTCGCGACAGTGGAAGCAGCTGTTTCAACTTTTACCGCGGCGGTGCCACATTCCGAACCGGTGAAGGGAGAGAAAGTCAAGCTTACTGTTGCCGAAGAGATTTACCTTCTCGCCTTGGATGAAAGCAGGGGTGTTCTCAAACCCATACCTTCTTTCGCTCTGGATTATGCACTGGGCTCAGCCCTGCTTATGGAACTGGCGCTTTGTGATAGGATTGATACAGATCTGACGACCCTGAAGGTGACCTCGACCGCGCCTACTGGTGAACCGCTGCTTGATGACACATTGCTGGAGTTGCAGCAGAAAACTGAACCTCAGTCCACGTCTTTCTGGCTGGAACGGCTCACAGCCCGGAAAAAACAAATCGCGGAGCGGGTGCTGGCGCAACTGATTCGTAAGGGGATTCTCAAACAGGAAAACAGGCGTCTTCTATGGGTTTTCGAAACGCACCGCTATCCCCTCATGGACGATCGCGAGGTCAAAGAAGTGCGGACACGTCTGAGAGAACTGATTCTCGGAGATGACATTCCAGATTCGCGAGATGTTGTGTTGATAAGCCTGGGCAACGCCTGTCGACTGCTGGATGATCTTTTCACGGATAAAGAAAATGACCAGGTGCAGACTAGGATTGCAGCTTTGGCCCGCCTTGACCTGATTGGTCATGAGATGGCCAATTCCATACGCGAGATCGAGCGCACAATGGACATTGCGTCGATACCAAACATATAGGGGGGCAGGCTGATAGGTTATGATAAATCGAGCCAATTTTAAAAGTAGTCGGAATTCAGGAGTCAGGATTCAGGATAAATTCGGATTTGTGTTTGAATTTCATTCTGTCCGCCGCGGCGGATGTCCTCTGACTACTGAATTCCTGCAAAACTTTAGTTTTGCAATTACCTCAAGTCAACTGACATTTTATCGAATCGAGGTCTGCATTTAGCGGAAGAACCCATGGCCTTCCCTCAACATAGAGCAAGCCCTGAAGTGCTGAAGGCTCAAGAACGGTCGGTGCGTCTCGGCGTACTTCTGGATGTGGGCTCTGTCCTTCCTGTGCTGATCATCGCAGTCTTGTCCGGCTCCATGCTTTTGTATTCTGATTTGTTGGATTATGCAAGGAGCATCACTGCCGGCGTAATCTCATGGGGTATCCTGCGCCAGATATGCAGTGGGGATGTGCTGGATTATGACTACGGCACAGGAAAACTTGAGAGTCTTGGCGGCTTGGTAGGATCGCTCATCTTCATGGTCGGACTAATGGGCATGGCCTGCTTTGCGGTGTACCGCATCTTATATCCGATTAAATTGCATGCCGGCTTCACCGCACTGGGAGTGCTTTCCCAGTTTATAGGATTGTTGATATGCGCCTGGCTCTGGTGGCGCAACTGGAAGCTGTTCCGGCAGTCAAGCTCTCCTCTCATCGAGATGGAATGGCGTGCAAAACGGGCAGACACCTTGAACAATTTGGCAGTCATGGTGGGACTTGTCCTGACTCTGGCGCTGCGCCCCATGCCATGGTCCATATATATCGATCCTGTCTGCGCGCTCATATTTACGGTCTATGGGATCTCCTCCTTCGTTCCAACCGTCCGCGACGGCGTTCTCGACCTGCTGGACAAGAGCTTGACCGAGGATTTGCAGCTAAAAATCAACCGGAGTCTCGCGCAAAATTTCGACTGGTACTACGGTTTCCACGGCGTACAGTCGCGTCGCATAGGACACAGGGTCTTAATCGACATCTCTCTGAGTTTCGATCCAAAAAAGACGGTTGGCGAAGTGGTGGGGATAGTTGATAGACTGCGGGAGGGGATAAAGCACGACATTCCCAACAGCGAGGTTAACATCATCCTGGAGGCACATGAACTGTCGGCATCGCCTGACGGCGAGGGTAGCCATATCCGCATCCTTCCTCTGTCCAAGGAAACGCTCCCTTCCGCCCTTAAGCTGATACGCTCCTCATTCCGTATCGAACCTGATGACAATCCCAAATGGGAAATGGAGGAATTTCTGGAACCCGGCAAGCATACCGCAGAGCTCAGGGCTCTCGGAACCTGCGATCCCAGCTTCTGGACCCTTTGCGTCAACAAAAGGGTAGTCGGTATAACAGGACTTTATTTCAATCCCGAGGACGATTTGGAAGCGGTTTGGGGAAATTGGACCATCTATGACACAAGCAAGAAAGGCAAGCTTTCCAGAAACCGTTACCGGCTCTTGCGTAAAGTCGTATACGAGGCAAACTGCACTGGCCGAAAATATCTGCGCCTAAGAACATCGGACATCCATGAAGAGAGCGAAGCCAACTATCTTTATGACCAATTGGGTTTCACTATATTTATGACGAAAAAATCCCAGGACGGGAGATATTCCATCCTGTATCGGCAGGTCGATCTCCAACACCTTGCAAAGGTCTTCAAGCTGGATCAGGTCAAACCTGAACAGCTATAAGCCAATCATCGCGTGGTGATACTACGCGACTTGATTTTTCCAGGCTATTTGCAAATTATCGTCTTGATTTTCCAATCCTTCCGGTTTATCATTGGAGCGTATCAAATTTACTGTCGGTAACGATTATTAGTTTTTCAGAAAGGTGCATTACAATGGATATTGAATCGAAAATCGGAAATGGTTTTACCGCCATTGCCATCAAAGGACGGCTTGATGCGGTGACAGCAGCAGCGGCAGAGGCAGCCATCAATAGAACAATTGAAGCTGGCGCATCCCACCTGGTGTTGAACCTCTCCGGACTTGAGTATGTCAGCAGTGCAGGATTGCGGGTCCTCCTTGTAACTGCGAAAAAACTGTCGCGTCAGAACGGCAAGATCGTTTTGTGTAGCCTGCAGGATAACGTCAGGGAAGTTTTCACTGTGAGCGGTTTTCTGTCGATCTTTCCGGTGGCCGCTGATGAAGCGGAAGCGGCAAAGTCCTTTGGACCGATGTGAGTGTTATTAATGGGATCTGAAAACGATATCCTTTTCATTTCGGCTCCAGTCAACGCCCTTGTTGAGGGGATCTTTCAGGCAGAAACTACAATAGGGGAGATTCGCCAGCACGGCGATTTTGCGCTGGGAACATTCAATCAGCTGGACGGAGAGATGGTGATGCTCGATGGCCTTACCTACCAAGTGACTGGAGACGGTAATGTTAACTCGGTGCCGGATGACGTGCATTCGCCTTTTGCGATCGCCACATTCTTCCGTGAATTGAGCCGTGATGAACTGGAAGGGGGCTTCGAGAGTTTGGAAGACCTTTTCACAAAGCTCAAGGAGTTGCTGCCATCGCCGAATATGATGTACGCCCTGCGCATAGATGGACAGTTCTCTTTTGTGAGGACCAGATCCGTCCCGCGCCAGGAGAATTATCGTCGTCTCGTAGATATTACGAGGAATCAGCCGACCTTCGAACGTACCGAGGTCCAGGGTTCCCTCATTGGATTCCACACCCCTTCATTCATGTCTTCCCTGAATGTGCCAGGCATCCATCTGCATTTCATTTCGGATGATCGAACCTTTGGCGGTCATTTGCTGCAATGCAGGGCGCTACACGCCACGGCACGGGTTCAGATTCTGCGTCGTCTTCGTATGGAGCTGCCCACATCGCTGGCATATCTGACAACTGATTTCTCTCGGGATACAGCTGATGACTTGGCGAAGGCGGAGAAGGAACAGGTGCCCCGTACGCAGGTTTCAAAGCCTGGGGGAAGTGACGCATGAGGTTAATGCCGATAAGTCTGAAACAGGAGTGCTTCGGATCGCTTCTTCTTTGCCTTTTATTCCTAGCCGGAGCGCCCGCATCTGGCGGTTTGGCGCAGAACCTTGAACCTGTGAACATTACCCTGCACTGGCAGCATCAGTCGCAATTTGCAGGATACTACATGGCTTATGCAAAAGGATTCTATGCCCAGGAGGGATTGGATGTCCATATCTTGCGCGGCGGGCCGGACGTGCGGGTAGGGGAGATGTTGGGTTCGGGAAAGACGGAATTTGCTTCCTTCATGCTGTCCAGCGCAATGGAGGAACGCGCCGGAGGATTGTCCCTTGTACATCTGGCGCAAGTGGTGAACCGCAGCAATTTCCTGCTCGTAGCCTGGCGCAAACCCTCTGAAGGTGTTTCAATTAATGAATTATCAGATCTCAACGGACGCAAAGTCACCGTGTGGCTGGAAGATTTCCGCGCACCTTATCTGGCCCTGTTTGCATCGAAGGGCGTACATCCTGTCATCCTGCCTCAATATTACACCCTGTCGCTATTCCTGCACAAGGGCGTTGTGGGGTGCTCAGTCATGCGTTACAACGAGTATCACACCTTGCTTCAGAACGGCATTCAAGACAAGGACGTGCGGATTTTCAG
Organism: uncultured Victivallis sp.; assembly: GCA_964540865.1. Taxonomy (GTDB): domain Bacteria; phylum Verrucomicrobiota; class Lentisphaeria; order Victivallales; family GWF2-50-93; genus GWF2-50-93. Next base: position 22,109 of record CAZION010000027.1, on the reverse strand, counting down.
TCTCCATGAACTCGGCATCCGCCTTCCTGAAGACGGTATATACTGTCTGGATCAGACATGGAAACAGCGTCCGGAAACCTGCCGTAAATTTGTCCGTGCTTCGCTAAAGGGCTGGACTTATGCGCGTGACCATGAGGAGGAGACACTTAACGAGGTGATGAAATATGTAAGGAAGGAGAATCTGCCCACAAACCGAATGCACATGAAATGGATGCTGAGAGAGATACTTGCTTCGATATTTCCGGCAAAAAGCGATGACTGGGTTTTCGGGCGGCTTTCACGTAAGACCTATGATAGCGCACGCGAGATGCTGATTGGCTATGGCGGACTTAAGACGGCTCCGGATTTCGAAGATTTTGTGAAAGAGGGTGCTGTCAATGATTAACTTCTTCAACCGTTCCCTTGTACATCGGATGACGGCGCTTATCCTGCTTGGTGCCGGACTCGTCATGCTTCTGGTTATCGGATTCACCTATTTCTCCCAGAGACAAAGCATCCTCGCATCCACCATGCAGCAAAGTGATACGCTGACCCAATCCGCAGTGTTTCAGATCGCGGTGCCGCTGGTCCGCGCCGAAGCCGTAGTTCAGCAGACCGCCCTTCTCCTTGCTGAGAAACAGATCACACGCGCTGAAAGCACAGACATCATCCGACGCACACTGGAATGCAACCCGGATCTGCTCGGCATGGCCATAGCGCTCAATGAAAAGGCGTCAGAAAAAACTGATTTCAAGATTCTCTATGGATGGAGTGAGGACGCTGCGATCAAGGTGCAGGATAGGAATGCCGGCCTGGATTATCAGCAGGACTGGTTCTACCTCCCCTATCACCTGCAACACCCTATATGGACTGAGCCTTACTACGACTTCGCTGCAAATACGCTTATGGTGACATATTCATTTCCCATCCTGCGTTCTGGTGAGGTGTTTGCAGTGGTTACATGCGACCTATCCCTGAAGTGGCTTCACAAACTGCTGGACACGCTGCCGTTGGGAAAAGGTGGAACTGCAATCCTGTTTTCCCAGCGAGGTACATACATTTCCAATCCCATTCGAGCCTATGAAATGACCGAAACAGTTTTCAGCATGGCGGAATCTCAGACCGACCCGGAAATGTCCAGATCCATGCACCAGCTTGGGTTGAATTTAATGAGCGGCCAGTCTGGAGTCAAGTTGTTCAAACGCCCCATAGACAACCAGATGGCTTTCATGCATTACCGCCCTGTCCCCGCCACCGGCTGGGTCTTGGGACTCATCCAGCCACGTAAGCAGGTGCTGGCCCCGCTCGTACGGCTTAATCAAATCAGCGCACTAATTTGTATTGCCGGCCTGGCGCTCCTCCTCTTACCTGCACTTGGAATTGCCTGGTCGGTGACGAGACCCCTGCATCGCTTGGCAAATGCCGCCAATCAGCTGGCAGCAGGCAATTTCGATTCCCCTCTGCCTGATATTCGTTCCCGAGACGAAGTCGCAAGACTTACCGGAGCCTTCGATAAAATGCGTCAGGACCTGCGCAGATATATTGCCGATCTGACTTCCACCACCGCTGCCAAGGAGAGAATCGCAGGTGAGTTGTCGGCCGCGCGCGAGATTCAGATGAGCATTGTGCCGAAATTGTTCCCGGCATTTCCCAACAGGCCCGAAATAGACCTCTACGCCATCCTGTTTCCGGCACGTGAGGTTGGTGGCGACCTTTATGATTTCATGCTGCTTGATGAAGACCACCTATATCTGGGCATTGGCGATGTTTCCGGAAAAGGCGTTCCCGCCTCTCTTATGATGGCGGTCGGAAAAACCCTCCTCAAGTCCACAATGCAAACCGTGCGTGCTCCTGAACGCGCCCTTACACAGGTCAATAACGAATTGTCTGAAGGCAACGAATCCTGCATGTTCATCACTATGTTCTGCGGTGTTTTGAACATCAAGACCGGGGCTTTGATTTATGCAAATGCGGGACATAATCCGCCCTTCCTGAAACGGCAGGGCGGCGAAATAGAACGGATTAACAGCCCCCCCGGCCCAGCTCTGGGTATCGTCAACGGTTTCCCCTATCAGGCTCACAGTGTACAGTTGAGTGACATGGATTTGCTTATCCTATACACCGACGGGGTCACCGAGGCTATGAACCCATGCGACATCATGTTCGAAGAAGACGGCCTACTTGAACATATACGCAATGAAGGGCACCAGACCGCCAGATTGTTCCTCGAAAGTCTGGGAACGGCAGTCCGCTCGCATGCCGCTGAGGCGGAGCAATCAGACGATATTACAGCACTGGCGGTTCGTTACCGCGCTAAGCCGGTCAATACGGAGAGCCCAACCCAGGCAGAGATGGCTACAGAATTAAAACCAGACGCCATTCTCAGACTTCAGAACAACATGAAAGAGTTGAACCGTATGACAACATGGATCGAAGAACAGGGGGAGAGGTTTGCCTTGCCGCCACCGTTATTGATGACTCTGAATCTGGTTCTTGAGGAATGGATTGTCAATGTCTTCTCCTATGCCTACGCAGATAAATCTGAACATACTGTTGAACTGCGCCTGTGGTACGACAGCAATGAGCTGCGCTTTGAAATAGATGATGATGGACAGCCTTTTGATCCCACCGGCCAGGCCGAGGCTGACACTACGTTGCCGATTGAGCACCGCAAGATTGGTGGATTAGGCATCCATTTCATCCGCAAGACAATGGACCGTTTCACATATCGCCGCGACAATGGCCGCAATATTGTCACTATTGTGAAAAACATCTCCGGCAAACAAGACGATCCTGAAGTATCTGTATAAAGGGAAAGGGAATTAAATGCTGAAACTGCTGAAAAATACCTGGCTTGGTGTAGTCCTGATCCTGTTGGCTTCCGGGCTCTTGCTGTTCTCAGATCTGAACCGCAGGAACGGCGCAAAAAAATCTTCCAAGGCTCTTCCCCGTCTGGCCGTGTTGCAGTGGAATTCGACGGATCTGCTGGATCACACCGTAGAGGGGATTGTTGAGGGGTTGCGTAAGCAGGGTTTCGAACACGGACGCACGGCCGACATCCGTTTCTTTAATGCGTCTGGTGATAACAGCACAGGCAGTTTGATGGCGCTAGATCTGGTTGGTGGCTCGTATTCCATGGTGTTGACCGCTAGCACTCTTGCCCTGCAGGCGGTGGCCAAGGCAAACACGGCTGGACGAGTCGTCCATGTCTTCGGCGCAGTTACCGACCCATATGGTGCAGGAGTCGGTATATCAGGACCCAAACCAGATCAGCATCCTGCCCATTTGGTTGGTGTTGGGACATTTCAGCCGGTGGATCGCGCCATAAGGATTGCCCGTCAGATGAATCCCAAACTGAGCAAGATAGGTGTAGTGTGGAATCCTGGGGAAAGTAATTCCGAGGCCTGTGTCCTCAAGGCGAGGGTCACATGCAAAGATCTCGGGATTGAACTTATTGAGGCGAATGCCGGCAACACCTCTGAAGTGCCCGAAGCTATTCGTTCAATACTGGCGCGGGGTTCGGAGGTTGTCTGGGTGGGTGGTGATATCGTGGCTATTTCCTCAATCAGCGCCATTGTCTCTTCTTCGCGGGCCTTGAAGATTCCCGTGTTCACAAACGATCCAAGCGATATCGCCAATGGTGTTGTTTTCGGCGTGGGTGCTTCATATAGCAATGTGGGTGTCGCGGTTGGAGAGATTGCTGGAAAAATACTGCATGGGATTTCCCCGAAATCTTTTGGAGTTGAAAATCTGGTGCCTGAGGTTCTGGCGGTAAATGAGGCCCTTGTGAAAGAGTTCGAGGGATGGCATTTACCTGAGGAGATCCGCACACAGGCAAAGGCTTCGGCAAATGCCAATGCCCCGGTTGTCAATCGACAGCTGAAGCCGGGCCGGACTTACAAGGTGGGGATTCTCTACTACGGTCCGCAACCCCTGTTTGACTTGACCATCGAGGGAATCCGTTCATCTTTGTGCGATGCCGGCTTTGTCGAGGGTCGCAACATGGTGCTGCAACATGCCCACCCAAACAGTGACATGTCCATGCTGCCGCAGGTGACCCGTCATATATTGGACCAGGAGCTTGATCTCCTTATCCCCCTTTCCACCACCTGCCTTGCCGCCGCTCTTGCCTGCAGGAAGGAGACGCCGATAGTATTCGGAGCTGTATCATCCCCTGTTGAGGCCGGTGCCGGGAAAAATTTTTCGGATCACCTGCCCAATGTGACTGGTGCAGTATGGACTGCTCCAGATCCTGACATGTTCAAATGGCTCAAGGCGATTTACCCAAATTGTAAAACTGTGGGGGTGATCTACAATCCCTCGGATCCCAATTCCATGCGTGAAAAAGAGACCGCCAGGGCCATCTTGGATAAATATGGGATGCGCCTTGTAGAACGGACAATCAGCAACTCCAGTGAAATAATGGAAGCCGTACAGTCCCTGCTTGGCAGCGGAGTCAATGCGGTATTCGGTATGGCTGACACAACTGTCATCAGTGCGTTCCCGGCAATGGCCCAGACGTTGAGACGGGAGGACATTCCACTTATTGCCGACGATAACAGCCTCATGGGCTCAGGCGCCCTTTTCAGTTGCGGCGCAAACCCCATGGGAGAAGGGCGACACACCGGAAAGATGGCCGCACGAGTGCTGCTGGGAAATAATCCGTCCGCCATCCCTTTCGAACCGACTACGGAATATGAAACCGCAGTTGATTTCGCTGAGGCTGCAAATCTTGGGCTGACTTTTCCCAGTGCAATGTTAAAGGCATCAAACATATTCCACCATGCTTCCACCAGGCTTAAGCGTCCGTTCCGGATATCCATCGTCAATCTGGTTCAGAACCTGACTCTTGAAGCGGCGGAACTGGGGGTACTCCGCGGCCTTCGCGAATCCGGGATCAAGGAGAAGGAGGATTTCACGGTAAAACGCTATAATGCCCAAGGGGATATCTCCCAGCTTTCAGCTATGCTTGAGTCAGCTGTTGCAGACTCTCCCGACCTGATCATAACCATCACAACCCCAGCCCTAGTCGCCGCTGTGAAACGCGTCACAGATATCCCGATTGTATTTACCGCCGCGAGCGATCCCGTTGCAGTGGGACTGTTCAAACCGGAGAACCGCCCTGCGAACATCGCAGGTGTGCACGACGATCCCCAGATGGACAAACTTCTAGATATGGCCTGCAGGTATAACCCTTCCATTTCTGCCGTAGGAATCATTTATGATCCCGCCCAACCCAACTCCCTAATCTCCGTGGAGAAGTTGCGCAGGGCATGTTTGGAGCGCAAAGTGACTCTGTGCGAAGCTACGGCATCAACTGTATCGGAATTGCCGGCAGCTGCGCAGTCTGTCATCCAGAGGCGGGCCGGTGCAATAATGCTTTCAGCGGACAATCTGGTCCTCACCGGATTCCCCGCCATCCATGATGCTGCGAAACATGCCGGTATTCCGATATATGTAACCGACATTGATCTGATGAAACAGGGAGCCAGCGGTGCGATCGGCGACAATTATGAAGCTTGGGGTGCTCAGTCCGGGCGTCTTGCGGCCAAAATCCTGGCGGGTGTTCCTCCGTTGGAGCTGCCCATCGAATCAACCAAAACACGTGAAGTCATTGAACCTGCTAAACCGGTTGCCGCAGCTCCAGCCCACAAAGTTCCGGCACGGCCATGGGAAATCAGGATTGCCCGTTACAACGACGCACAGTTTTCAGCGGACACCTGGCGCGGCATCATGGACGGATTCAAGAAGCTTAATTTGCATGAAGGGCGGGATTTCAATGTGCGCTGTCTGAATGCACAGGGTGATATGACGACACTTACAAGCATAATGACAGCGATCCGCGCTGAGCAGCCAGACCTCATAATGACCATCTCCACACCCACATTGCAGGCGGCGTTGCGGCAGGTCGGCAATCTGCCTATCGTCTTTGCGTGTGTGGCCGACGCTGTTCACGCCGGTGCAGGCAAATCTGATAACGACCACTTGCCGAATGTGACTGGAATCACCACTCTTTCCCCCTTGGCTGCAATGGCCGAACTGATCAGGAAATCCGTTCCGAACGCCCATGCTGTCGGCACGCTTTTTTCACCCGGTGAAATCAACGCGGAGCTGAATCGCCAGTGGTTTTCTGAAGCACTAGAGAAGGAAGGGCTCAAACTGGTTTCGATTCCTGTCAACAGCAGTGCAGAGACTGCCGAGGCAACAAGCGTGATGCTCCGTTCCGACATCCAGGTCGTATGCCAGATCATGGACAATACCGCCAGGCCTGGTTTCTCCCAAATTGCAAAACGGGCGAAGGATGCCAATCTACCCTTTTTCTGTTTCGACAGCTCCGGGGTCAAGGAGGGGGCGACCCTGGCGCTGGGTCGGGATTACTACTACTCCGGCATTGAAGCCGCTGAAGTAGCCGCACGTGTGCTCCGCGGTGCCAAACCCGCTCAGATCCCAATAACAAACACCCGTACCGAAATCGTTGTGATGAATCAGGATATGATCAAGAAATACGGGATTGTCCTGCCTCCGGAATATTTGAAGATTGCCAAGACAGTTAAGAGTGAGGATTAGTATGCAGATTGAAACAAAGATACAAGGGAATCACGCAATTCTGAAAGTGACCGGCCGTCTGGATGCAGCTTGGGCGGAACACTTCCATCGTTCAGTTCAGGAAACCATCCGAGACGGGCACCATCATGTGCGCATCGACGCCTCCGAGCTGGAATATATCAGCTCGACCGGTATCCGTTCGTTACTTCGCATCCAGAGGGAACTTACTTCCGTAAAAGGTTCCTTTGGGATAATCCAAGCCTCAGCCTTCGTTGTAGAGACACTGCGCCTCTCCGGACTTAAGCAGCTGATGGTTTCGGAATCGGAGCCTACGGCGACGGAATCAACCCCGACTGTGGTGGAAATGGCGCCTTTACCCGCGGTTCAGTCTGTGCCCGGGATTTACTTTGAACACCATGCCCTTTCTCCAAAGGGGAAGATAACGGCACGGAGGAACGGTCTTTGGAAACCATGGAAACCGGTGCTCAATGAAGATGCAGTGGAGATCAGTTTTACCCGCAATGTCTTTGGCTTGGGGATCGGGGCTCCAGGGAAAGACGTTGATGCCGCCCGCTCCCGCTTCGGTGAATTCATCGCCGCATCCGGCCGTCTTGTCTGGTTGCCTGGAGACGGTGCAGATACTCCCGATTACCTTGAACAAGCCGAACGCTTTGTACCCAGACTGCAGGTTATCCAGTCTCTTACAGGGGAAGGGACCTTCTCGCATCTGCTTCGATTCTCACCGCAGCAGAAGGGAAATTTTCTGAATCTGTCCGACCTTTTCCTGCAGGTTCTTCAAACGACCCAATCCGATTCCGCCGCGATTATAGGTCTTGTCGAAGTTGAAGGACTGGTTGGCGCATCCCTATCCAATTCTCCCGGTCTTATCGGGACGGACGACCGACCGGCTGACTTTCCGGAAATACGAAACTGGCTTAGATTCTGCGGGGAACGAATCCACAGGCAGTCCCAAGCGCTTATCGTTTCATTCCTCAGCCGCGATCCAGCTCACACTTCAGTTTCACAGTTGTCGCCCCTATCGTCAAAGCCCGAAATTCGTGCCCATACGCATGCAGTCATACTGCCATATCGTCCGCTCCAGCAGGGAATCTTGGAGCTTGAACCGTCGGTGCGTGCAATATTCGAAGACAACGAACCTATTGGCCTTATGCATCTGATTGAAGACGATCGGGCTGTCATCGGTCTCGGACAGAGCGCGTTCATCCGTGGCGCATGCTGGTGCGCGCCACTTGAATTTTCAAAGGAGCAATTGTCATGACACTTGTAATCGGAGCTTTTACCATAGGGCTTATCCTGTCACTGCTTTCAATGGGAGTGTGGATAAGTTTCCGTATCCTGCGATACTGCGACATCACTGTTGACGGATCCATCACCTTGGGTGCATCAGTTGCAGCTGTGATGCTTATGCACGGATGGTCGCCATGGACCGCTACCATTGTAGCTACGCTGGCCGGAGGCGCGGCTGGTTTCGCGACCGGCGTGCTCCATACCAAGTTCCGCATCCAGGAACTCCTTGCGGGCATCTTGGTCATGACCGCCCTTTATTCAGTCAACCTTCGTGTCATGGGCCGGAGCAACGTTCCGCTGATCAATGTGGACAACATCGCCTCTCCAGCCGCCGGGATGCTAACCCGTGGCACGGGCGGAGCCGATTCGATCAATATTCTGGGCTGGCCAGTTCCAATTATGGATGCAGCCATGCTTATCACTGTTTTGATTATAACTGCGATAGTCGCTTTTCTTATACACCGCTTTCTTCTGACCCATCTCGGTACTGCCATGCGCGCCACCGGCGAGAACCCACAGATGGTCCGAGCCCAAGGAGTGAATAACCAGGTGATGGTCGTATTCGGACTGGTCTGCGCCAATGCCCTGGTGGGAATGTCAGGGGCGCTTCTTGCTCAATACCAGGGTTTTGCCGATGTGCAGATGGGGATCGGAATGATTGTCTGGGGGTTGGCCAGCATCATTATAGGAGAAGCCCTGGTTGCCCGATGCACACCCGGACTTGCACTCTGCGGTGCCATAATGGGTACTATCCTATTCCGCCTGCTTGTGGCTATCGCCCTGAGGTGGGGGCTCAACCCCAACGACCTGAAACTTGTCACCGCAGTCTTTGTCTTTGCGGCGCTGGTGCTGCCGGGCGGTGTGAAATATTTCCTGCAAAAACGTTCCAAGGAGAGATTGCATGGTTAAAATACGCAGACTGACAAAAACCTTTTTCCCGAACACTCCGAATGAAGTTCAGGCCCTTCGTGGGATTGATCTGGATATCCCGGAGGGTTGCTTTGCTGCAATAATCGGCACCAACGGCTCGGGAAAAAGCACACTGCTCAATGCCGTAGCCGGAACATTCGAACCAGACCAGGGAGAAATACTCATCGACCAATATAACATCACGAATTGGGCGGAACACCGCCGCGCCCAGCTGATCGGCAGGGTTTTTCAAAACCCGTTTGCAGGTACAGCTGCCGACATGACTATTGCGGAAAACGTAGTAATGGCCATGCGTCGCGGCTGCAGGCGCGGACTGGGCTTGGCGCTGCGGCGCTCCGTTCGCGATGAGATCTCCGAACGGATACGCTCCCTAAAGATGGGGCTGGAAGACCGGCTGAACAACCCCATAGGAACACTCTCGGGAGGGCAGCGCCAGGCGCTCACACTTCTAATGGCTACATGGCTGCGCCCCCGTCTCCTACTGCTAGACGAACACACCGCCGCCCTCGATCCCAAGAGCGCCGCACAGGTGGCAGAACTTACACTTGAAATCATCCGCCGCGAAAAACTTACAGCACTGATGGTCACTCACTCCATGCAACAGGCCGTGCAGCTGCCCGAACACATTATTATGATGCACAAGGGACAGATCGTCCGACAGTTCGGCGGTCAGGAAAAAGCCCGTATCCGTGTTCCCGATCTTCTCGCCGCCTTCGATCACGTCCGCCGTCGAGAACAACTTGATTCGGCAGTCGCTGAAATTCTCGGAAGACAATATGTCTGAGCAAAACTTAAATCCGGTCATATGCTATCTGCGCCAGGCAATAGCCTATGAGGCGTCAATGGTGGTGGTTTCTGCGGCGATTGTTTACCATTCCAGCTCCCATACCGCCATGTTCCCCCTGCTTTTTGCAATTGGCGGTGTATTGTGTCTTTGCCTGATGCTCCATACGGTAAGGGCTGCCGCAAAGGGTGACACATACCACTACCCTTATGGCACCGGAAGACTGGAAAACTTGAGCAGCATCCTTGATTCCACCATACTTTCCGTGGGCGCCATAATTCCTTTTGTACAGGCGATAGAAGTGCTTGTCTCTGGCGAACCAGATGAGGCAAACATGGGATGGACCTCCCTGCTACTGCTGGTCTCATGCATTGGAAACCTGTACCAGAGCAGACGGGGGTTGCGCCTTTATAAATTGAACGGCGGCCCGATCCTCGCTGTAAATTATCATGCTTATCATGCGGGTTTTGTCCGGGACGGCTGCTCATTCACCCTGATAGGCATATGCTGGCTGCTTTGGAAAGGTGAGCCAGACCACATGTCGTGGTTGGACTCCATTTCCACTATTTTTCTCACTCTCTATTCGTTTTATCATTTCCTTCCTCAGATATGGATCAACTTCCGCTCGCTGGCGGATTTTCCGGTCTCGGAGCATAATCAACTGAAAATAATGGGTATACTGGCGAAATACTTTGACCGCTATGAGCAACTCGGTATGATTTACACGACCAACAAGGGGAAGAACGAGGTTCTCGAGGTCGAACTTGCATTCAAGCCGGGAATGAGTGTCGGCGAACTGATCGAACTTGAAAATGCAATTCACCAGGACTTCAGGACACAGTTTCCCGACTGCGTGTTCCGGATCATCCCGCAGCTCCTCGCGAAGGATGAAAGCAAAAACCTGTCATCCCCGATACCATGTAAAGGTAGCAGAATGGGTGATGTTTGACCAGTGCCAGCATTGAGGAGGTTCAATGATATATTAAGGTGCTTGACAGATATTTGAACAAGTTTGGGACGGATGGAAAATGCATGGAGGTGAATTATGAAAAAGAATGTAATCACAATCAAAACTATGACTCGGCAGGAAGTGGATATCGCTATCGACTGGGCTGAGGCAGAAGGATGGAACCCCGGTATTCATGACGCTGACAGCTTCTATGCCGCCGACCCGAACGGTTTTTTCAAGGCTCAGTTGAACGGTGAAACTGTTGGATGCATATCAGCGGTTGCCTATGATGACACTTTCGGGTTCTTGGGCTTTTATATCGTTCGCAAGGATTTACGGAACCAGGGGATAGGCATGGAACTCTGGCAAACGGCAATTAGATACATGGATAACCGGACTATCGGAGGTGACGGAGTTGTGACCATGCTGGAGAAATACGCGCAGTGCGGTTTCCAGATATCCCATTTCAATGCCAGATATGAAGGGGGAGGGATGTCGTCTGGCTCGTTATCTAGGTCACATTTTGCCGATCTGCGAGAATTGCCATTCACAGAACTTGTCCGTTATGACAGGCGTTTTTTTCCGGCTCCTCGCAGCCAGTTCCTGAAAAGTTGGATTAATCAGGTCGGTTCTCATTCCCTGGCAGTCATGAACGGCAGTAGCATTGCCGGTTACGGGGTGATCCGCCCATGCCGAAAGGGGTTCAAGATCGCTCCGATCTTCGCCGATACCCCGGAGATCGCTGAAAGTCTGTTTTCATCATTATCCTCATTTGCGGATGGTGACCCGGTGTTCCTCGACATACCGGTCTGCAATCTTGCAGCCCTGGAACTGGTTGAACGGCACGGGATGACCAAGGTGTTTGAAACAGCCAGGATATATAAAGGCGCTCCACCGGCATTGCCTCTAGAGCATATTTACGGTATAACCAGCTTTGAGCTGGGATGAATCTATTATTGATAAACAAAAAAGGGGAATATTATCATGAAAGTGCTTATTGCCGACAAGATGTCTGCCGCCACTGTCAAACAGCTCGATAAACTTGGTTGTGAGGTAGTCAGTAATCCCGAACTGTCAGCCGAAACGCTGCCGGTTGCGATTGCCGATTTCGACGTTTTGATTGTCCGTTCCACGAAAGTAACCGCTAAGACTATCGAGTCGGCAAAATGCCTGTCGCTGATTATCAGGGCCGGAGCCGGGGTAAACACGATTGATCTTGAGGCTGCCAGCAAACGCGGCATCCATGTAACCAACTGTCCCGGCAAAAATACGGAGGCGGTGGCTGAGCTGGCAATCGGCTTGCTTCTGGCGGCCGACCGGCGCATCCCTCAGGCAGGTGCAGATTTACAGAAGCAGGCTTGGAAGAAGGGTGAGTATGGCAAGGCGCGCGGGCTGAAAGGCCGTACCCTGGGAGTGATCGGCATGGGAAATATTGGCAGGGCGGTGATTACACGTGCGAAGGCGCTCGAAATGAACATCCTCGCTTGGTCGCGTTCCCTGACACCAGCCGTCGCCGAGGAAATGGGAATATGTTGTGCAGCAAGTGCGCTTGAGGTGGCCGAGAAGGCCGATGCCGTCACACTGCACATCGCATATTCAAAGGAGACCAAAAATCTGGTGAATTCTGACTTTCTTTCAAAGATGAAGCCGGGGGCCATCCTGATCAACACGTCCCGAGGCGAAGTGATCGATACCGTAGCCTTGAAGTCTGCCATAAAGGAGAAGAACCTGCGTGTGGCTCTAGATGTTTTTGAGAATGAACCCAAGGGCAACACCGACATATTTGCGGATGCAGAGCTTGCGCAGTTGGCGATCTGCACTCCACACATAGGTGCCTCGACCGATCAGGCTTCTGAGGCGATTGCCGACGAGAGCGTTTGTATCGTCAAATCTTATATGGAGACTGGCTTGCCGCACAATGTTGTCAATGTCCGCACCAAGCCGGTCACCACCCATGGCATGGTTGTTCGCCATTACAACAGGGTCGGCGTCCTGGCCACCGTTCTTAATGCGCTCAAAACACAGGGGATAAATATAGAGGAGATGCAGAACACCATTTTTGAGGGTGGTATTGCCGCCACCTGTTCTCTCCGCCTCGACAAGATTCCGCCTGCGGCAGCCATTACCGTGCTTTCAGCCAATCCAGATATAATCCAGGTCTCGACTCACTGAATTCCTCAGAGGAATCGCAAATGTAAATCTGAAGCATTGATGCCTTCCGGTTTTTCCGGCAGGGTATCTTGCTTTTTACATGTAGCCTGATTATGTTTTGAACATATGAATATGAAAATTCCTATTACTGGCAGGAACAATAAGTGGGTTCCTGTGTTTTCTTTTTTCCTTCTTTCTATAGGCATATCGGTAAGTGCCTATTATTTCTATTATTCCACCTCTGTTGATTTCTACCGTCAGGCCCAGGATCAGATTTCATCCGTTGCCGCTATGAAAGTCAAGGAGCTTTTCGACTGGAGGCAGGAACATTTCCGCGATGCCGAAATTATCCTGCAGAACAAGGCGATTGCTGCAAATATCAAGCAGATCATTGATGAGCCGGAATCATTGCCGCCGCCTGATTCCTTCAAGTGGGAGCTTGCTGCTGCCGCGAAGAGCTGTGGTTATTCTTCATGCCATATATATGACAGATCCATGAGGCTGAGACTTTCAACAGGCGGATATGCTTCAGAACCGGAGAATGTAAAGGCACAGCTTCAGGACGCGCTGATCACGAAGCGTCCGCGCTTTTCAGATTTCTATTATCTTACAGATTCAGACCAGCCCTTTTTAGATTTCATTGTTCCTGTAATTGATAAAAAAGAAGATGGAATGTCTGAAGTCATGGGGCTTTTGGTCCTTACGGTAGACAATACAAAATCCATAATTTCCCTAATCCAGTCCCGACAGACACAGAGCAATAGCGCAAAAATAATGATCGCCAGGATCAAGGGTGATGAGATCATGGTGATGAACGAGCTTGAAGAAAACAGAAATGCGAAGCTCGCATATAAAAGGCCGATAGGCGGCAGGTATTCAACGGCTTTTACCGAGGAGTCGAGGAATGAGGGTGTTTTTGAGGGATATGACTACAGGGATAAGAAAGTCCTGAGGGCTGTGAAACATGTTCCCGAGTCGCCCTGGTACATAATAGCCCAGGTTGAGGCCGATGAGATATATGCACCGCTCAAGATAAGGGCTTGGGCCATGGCGGTCACATCGATAGCTTTGATTCTAATCTGCGGAATAAGGCTCATTGTGTGGTGGGAGACCTTGAAAAACGAGATGTACGAGCAGATAATCAATAATGTGCAGGAGCGTGAGAATGCCGAAGCGTCCCTCAGCAGGAGTGAAGATAGGATTTCAAAGATAAACCATTGTCTCCTGAGCCTTGGCAACGACTACGCAGAGAACGTGAACAGGCTCACCTCCTTATGCGGTCAACTTACTGGCGCAACCTGCGCCCTGTACAACAATATTCATGACGGCATGCTCTATTCGGTTGGGCAGTGGAATACGCCTGCGGACTACAAGGCTAGCGACAAGGCCGAAGGCCATATATGCTTTGACCTCATAAAAAGAGGCTCCGAACGCGATTTGATGTATGTACAGGATCTTTCGAAGACGGACTATGCCAGTACGGATCCCTGTGTCAAAGCCTATAAGCTCTATTCCTATCTCGGCCATATTGTGAAATGCGAGGGAAATCCGGTGGGCTCTCTGTGTGTTGTCTTCCAGAGGGAATTTGTGCCTGATGATTCCGACTACAAGATCCTCGGCTTGATAGCCACGGCCATCGGAAACGAAGAGAGGAGCCTCATATATGAAAAGGCCCTGACTGCAAGCATAGAAAGATTCACGCAGATCGCCGACAATGCAGGTGAATGGATCTGGGAGGTTGACACCGATGGACTGTTCACATACTCAAACCGGGTCGTAGAGAATATCTATGGATACAAGCCTGAAGAGCTGGTTGGGAAGAAGCATTATTATGATCTCTTCTCCCCGGAGGATAAGGATAGGCTTGTCAACGAACTTGGAGAAATGCTGAGGAGCAGGTCTCCGTTCAAGAATTTCCTGAACAATAATCTGCATAAGAGCGGCAGGAAGATATTGTCCGAATGCACAGTCGTCCCGTTCTACAACTCAAGAGGGGATCTGAAGGGTTACCGGGCGGTTGAGTACGACATCACTGAAAGAAAACAGCTTGAAGAGGAACGGCTCAAGGTTCAGACCTTGAAAACCGTGGAACTCCTTGCCAGGGGAATAGCCCACGATTTCAACAACCTGCTCGCCTCGATCCTGGGAAATATTTCCGTGATCAAGATCAATCTCAAGGATGGTGACCAGACCCGGAAGATACTTGATGATGCCGAACATGCCTGCGTGCTTGCAAGGAACCTGACAGGCAAGCTCCTTACTTTTGCCAAGGATACCAAGACTGTGAAGAGGCCTTTGAAGCTTTCTCCATTCATTGCGGACTCGGTCACTTTTGCACTCAGAGGCACAAATGTAGCTGCGGAATTCAAGTTTGAACAAGGGGATATCTCAGTGGAGGCCGATGAATCCCAGATCAGCCAGATGGTCAATAATTTTGTGATCAATGCTATTCAGGCCATGCCGAAAGGCGGAAGTATAGAGGTCGGATGCTCCATGGTCCACTTGGCCGAAAAGGAAATCCCCGGACTTGCCGAAGGGGAATATGCGAGGATCATGTTCAAGGATGGCGGATATGGCATTGCAAAGGAGAACCTGAGCAAGATATTTGAACCTTATTTCAGCACAAAAGACAATGGATCGGGCCTCGGCCTTCCAACAAGCATGTCTATAGTGAGAAATCACAACGGTACGATACTCGTCGAATCCGAGGAGGGGCATGGAGCATCTTTCTTTATATATATCCCAGCATTTTTAGAACCCGGAATAGCGGAAGACGTTGGCAAGTCAACTCCGGGTCATGGCAAAAAGTTCAAATCGAAGATACTGATCATGGATGACGAACGGATGATCAGGAATATGCTCATGCGCATACTCGAACATTATGGGTGCGAGGTTGTGGAATCTAGGCATGGAATGGAGGCCCTTGATATTTATAAGAAGGCACAGGATCAGGGAAAACCTTTCGACTTGGTAATCATGGATCTCACCGTACCGGGTGGAATGGGGGGGAAGGAGACGATTTCAGAGCTGCTGAAAATAGACCCCGCCGCCAAAGCCGTGGTTTCAAGCGGATACAGCGCTGGACTTTCCGATTACAGGAAGCATGGATTCAAGGCGATGGTGAACAAGCCTTATACGCTTGACGAACTTGAGAAGGTGCTCAAGGAGCTTCTCTGACGAACCGCCCCTATCTTAAATTCACCAATGTGGTAATTTCAGTCAACGGAAATTACTTTCCGATGCAGAATCTGCTGAATATGTCATCCAGGATATCTGGAGAGGCATCCTCTCCAGTGATTTTCCCGAGGGAGGATATGGCTGATCTCAAATGTACTGAGGCGAGCTCCCAGTTCTGGCTGGCGATAGTTGATACTGCTCCAGGAATTGATACGGCCGCTTCATCAAGCAATGCGGCGTGCCTGGAACTGACCGCAAATTCGGGTTCTTCCGTATGGGGATGACCCCAGGCCTTCTTTTCTATTGTGTCGAGAAGTTTTTCGATTCCAATGTTCTTCTCCACGGAAATTTTTACAGTATCGATTCCGGTATGCGGAAGTGATGAAGGCTCTTTTACAAGATCTGTCTTATTCCATACGGCGATCGAGCTGTTGCTGTTGCCCAGATGGCTTTTCATGGTTTCAATTTCAGATGCCAATTCAGAACAGGGATCAAGTATCCATAGGACCAGTTGCGCCTGCTTAAGTGAGGCGAGGCTTCTTTCAATTCCTTTATTTTCAATCAGGTCGTCGGCATCGCGTATCCCGGCGGTGTCAATCAGCCTGACGGGAATGTTTCTGATTACGGCATGTTCTTCAACAGTGTCCCTTGTTGTTCCGGGGAGGGGAGTGACGATGGCCCTGTCGTAACCGAGGAGGATGTTCAGGAGGCTGGATTTACCAACGTTAGGTTTTCCGGCTATGACGATCCGTATTCCTTCCCTCAGTATCGCGCCTTCAGTTTTATATTTCAGAAGGATCTTTATTTTTTCCGATGATTCGTTAAGCCTGCCATTAAGGTCGTCCGGAGAAGTCCAATCTAGATTTTCCTCTCCGAAATCGAGCCGTGACTCGCATTCCGACAATACAAAGACCAGCGTGTCCCTTATTTCACGTACAGTCTTCCCGATTATTCCGCCAGCCTGTCTTTCCGCGAGATTGAGAGCCATTGAACTTTCGGCGGAAATTATCTCCGCAACCCCCTCGGCCTGTGTAAGGTCAATTTTACCGTTCATGAATGCGCGGAATGTGAACTCTCCCGGATTCGCCTGCCTAGCTCCACACAGGATGCAGAGTTCAAGTACTTTTTTTGACACGAGGCTTCCACCATGGCATTGGATTTCGACTGTGTCCTCACCGGTATATGAATTTGGTCCTGGAAAGTACACGGCAATCGCCTGTTCTGAAAAACATCCGTCAGGGGACCTGCATTTTCCGAGAAGCATTCTTCTCGGATTTTCACCGGAGAGTTTCTTATGTCCGCACCAGAATGAATTTGAAATGTGCAGCGCATCCGGACCGGAAATTCTTATTACAGCTATGGCCCCGCCGGTACCGGTTGCTATTGCAGTTATCGTGTCGGCCGTTATTTCCATCAGTCTTGTCCTAGTTTTAAGGTACAGGAATTTCAAAGTTTCCAATAGATTCCAAGTGTCCGAGTGGCCAAGTTATGTAAGGAGAAAGACACAACTAGGGTTGTGAACAACATGGTCGATATTTGGTGTTTTTCAAAACTTTGTGCCTCTGTGCCTTTGGATCTCTGTAACTATTTTAAAAAGTTGCGGTCCTTGGCCGCCTAATTAATATGGCCCTGAAATCTTGTATTTTTTTAATTTAAACTGTAAGTTTATGCTTTATTATATATTCGAATCGCAGTAATTATAAGTTTGCATCTGATTATTTACATATTTTAGCGGGGGTTTTATTTTACTTATGGAAAGAAAAGCTTTCAAAGATATATCAGCCGAATTAAGGAACAAATATCAATCGGCTATGGGCGCGAAAAACATTGAATACGCAATAATGCTTTTGAAGGGGATTGTGCAGAAGGATCCTTGTTTCGGTGAGGCAAGGGACCAACTCAGGAAACTTGAAAAGTCAAAGGTTGTCAACCTCGGTTTTTTTGCTGGCTTCATGTCGGCTATGAAAACCTACAGCACCCTGACTGCCGGGAGAGCGCAGCTTGCCAGGAAAAAACCTCTGGAGGCGTTGAGGTGTGCCGAGGATATGCTGGCTGTGAACCTCAAATCGCTCGCCGCTTTAAACCTTATGGCCCAGGCGGGGCGGGATCTCGATGCGCGTTTCATATCAATTGAGGCTCTTGAAATAGGAAAGGAATATTTTCCAAAGAACATATCAGTCCTGGACTGGCTTGCCGAAGAATATGCCGCCAACAAGCAGGGAACGCATGCGCTGAGGATAAGGCAGGAAATCTGCGCTTTGAGGCCGGAAGACTTGGCTGCCCAGCAGAAAGTCAGGGCGGCTGCGGCTCTTGCAACAATGGAGACGGGTAAATGGGAGGAGAAGGATACTTCAGGTACCGGTGAAGGTTACCGTAAAATACTCAAAAGCAGTGATGAGGCGGTCAAGCTTGAGCAGAAGGACCGTATTGCAAGAAACGTAGATGATGTCAAGGAACTCATCGAAGGCCTTGAAAAGCAGATAGCTGATGGGAAGGGCAACCAGGAAATGAAACGCAAGCTTGCCGATCTTTATCAGAAGGCCGAACAGCATGACAAGGCCATTGAATTCTATAATATGGTTGCCGAGGAAATCGGAGCAATGGATCCTTTTATTGACAGGGCCATAGAGAAATCAACGATTGCAAAATATGAGAAAAGCATCCGGGAATGGCGTGATTATGCAGTAGCCGCCCCAGATAAAAAAGATGATGCCGACAAGAACATTGCAATCATCGAAGGACAGTTGAACAGTTACAAGCTTGAAAGGTCGCTTGAACGCGTAAACAGCTATCCCAATGATCTCCAGCTCAGGTATGAACTTGCCATCGTATATTTTGACCTTGGCGATTTTGAGAACGCCCTCGGACAGTTCCAGCTTTCACAGAGGAATCCACAGAGGAGGCTTTCTTCAATTGTCTATCTTGGACAGTGTTTCCACGAGAAAAAACAGTATGATATTGCAATAGAGGAATTCACCAAGGCCATCAGTGAAATGATCAGCATGGACAGACAGAAAATGGACGCCCTTTATTTCCTGGGCATGACGTATGAGGAAACTGGCAACTCTGAAAAAGCTGTTGAATGCTTTAAACAGATTTATAGGGCGAACATCAAATTCAAAGATGTCTCTGACCGCATAAACAGGCTTACTGGAAAAGCCTGATCCTATTATTTTTAGAGTTGGCATATTATGGATATAAATCCTATTTTTCAGTCTGCACAGCGCCTTTTTTCCAGAGTCCAGCATTCCGTGGAAAATAAAAAAAACCATTCCCTTGAAACAACCCTGCAGATGACTGATGCCGAACAGGAGTTCGATTCACCGTATCCGCTTCCTGAAGAAGTCATTAAAAGATATATCATCAGAAGGCCTCTTGGAAAAGGGGCGTTCGGAATCGTATGCCTTGCTGAGGACAGGAAGATTGGGCGTCTTGTGGCCATAAAACAGCTGGTCAATTACAGGAGGAGGGATTCCGAGATATACGAAAGGTTCATGCAGGAAGCCAAGATAGGAGCCCAGCTTGACCATCCGAACTTGGTCAATGTTTTGTCACTGGAAGAGGATGAGAATTCAGCCTGCATCATAATGGAATACCTTGGAGGAGGGAGCCTCGCCTCCTACATCAAGAAAGAGAAAAGGGTTGACATCCAGACGGCTGTCAGGATAATCATAGGAGTGCTTACGGGGCTGGATGCGGCGCATCATGTCATGGTCATTCACCGTGACATCAAACCCCAGAATATTCTTTTCGGAACGCATGGTGAGCCGAAGATTTCTGATTTTGGTGTAGCCCATCTTCCGGTCGCATCCGGTGGAATCCGAGAGGATCAGGTTGAACGTCAGAACAGAGTGATCGGCACCCCTCTGTATATGGCTCCTGAACAGATATCAAACAAACCTTATGACCATCGGGTAGACCTTTATGCAATCGGAGCGGTTCTCTATGAGATGCTGACCGGCAAGAAGATATTCAGCCCGCGCAGCGACATATCTATTGAAACAATGAGAAATCTGATACTGACCATTGAGCCGGATCCTATTGAAGCAGGGACCGGCATATCTCCCGGGCTTGCGGGTGTGACAATGAAACTACTGGCAAAAAAACCGGACGACAGATTTCCTGATGCCAGATCCGCGATAATTGCGCTGGAGAAGCTAGATTTATCTTCTATCGGGAATACGCATGGAGTTCATCCTGAAACAAGTGTAGGCATTTCCGGTCCACTGATAAATTCGCCTGCGGCGATGCTTGAGGATGTAATAAGGCTTTTCCTTGTAGATGGAAGCATATCTCCTGCGGAAAGAAGAGAACTTGCCCGTCGTTCGGAACGTCTAGGGGTAAGCAGTCTCCATTCAAAGGGTATTGAAAATAAAATCAGGATGGAACTCGGGCATCCGAGCATTGAAGCAGTTGAAGAATATTCCGAGCTTATGAGGAGATTCATGAGAGATTCTCCGGAATTGAAGATCAGTTCGGCAAATCGTGAACTTCTGGAGAAAAAAAGGGAGGAACTTAAAATTTCCCAAGATGAGGCCCTTTTCCTTGAAAAAGAACTTTCAGATAAGATAAAATATCAGAAGTTTACTGAAAATAAAAATTCCGCTTAGGACGGAAAACGTCTAAGCGGAATTTTTATAATTAACTTCAATCCCTATTTTTTCAGGAAAAGCTCTACGACCGGTATTGCAACCTTCGGCTTCATCTGTGGAAGCGTTATCGAAAGAGTGCTCTCTCCTCCGAGACTGTGGTTCTGCCCTTCCTGCCAGGCTTCAAGACCTTTCATCGCGATTTCTGAACCGTCGTGAAGGAACTGCGCATACTCGACCTGTTCAACATAGGCTTTCCCCTCCATGGTTATGTGCTTGTAGGGCCATGCAAGGATGTGCAGGTAAATCCTCTTTGTAGTGGGATTGTATGTGAGATTGCATCCCGGAGGGCATTTGAATTCCGCTGGCGCCTGCGTGCATCCGTAAATCGAACGGTTGTTCCTGCGCATCCATTCCCCTATCGCCGCAAGCTTGTCCTGGGCGCGGTAGTCGAATTCTCCGCGTGCGGTAGGCCCGACATTGAGAAGTAAATTCCCGCCTTTGCTGACGGAGTCGATGAGCGTCATGATTAGTTCATCATTTTCGCGGAAAGTCATTTCATCGCGGTGATATCCCCACGAACCGGACAAAGTCTGGCACGCCTCCCAGACAATAGGATTGCCATCCTTGTCCTTCAACCCTTCTCGCGGCTGGAACTGTTCTGGTGTCTCAAAATCCCCGGATCCTGGCAGGTCAAGCCTGTTGTCAAGCATGATGTCCGGCTGAAGCTTCCTTATAAGTTTCAGGAGCTTTTCAGATTCCCAGTCCTTGTGTCCCTTTCCATCCTCACCCGGATATGAGAAATCGAACCAGAGTATGTCTATCTTGCCGAATTTAGTCAGAAGTTCCGTCACCTGGTTGCGCATGTAAGCCGCATATTTGCGGACATCGCGGTTCTTTTCCTTTTCACGGAACTCCTTGTCATCGCGCTGTGGGTGGATCTTGTCGACAGGGAATTCGGGATGATGCCAGTCGAGAAGCGAATAATAGAAACCGACCTTGATTCCCTCGGCGCGGAATGCGTCGACCATGGGCTTGAGTAAGTCCTTCCCCCCTGGTGTTTTTGTCGCTTTGTAGTCCGTGTATTTTGAATCCCATAGGCAGAATCCCTCATGGTGCTTGGCCGTGATTACGAAATATTTCATTCCAGCATCTTTCGCCGTTCTAGCCCATTCTTTAGGTTCATAAAGGTCGGGGCTGAAGCGGTCGAAATACTTCTGGTACTTCTCATTGCTTATGCGTTCATAGTTACGCACCCATTCATGCCTTGCTGGCATGGAGTAAAGCCCCCAATGTATGAACATCCCGAAACGGTCCTGAACAAACCATGATGTCCTGCTTTTTGAAGAAACACTCCTTTTTGCCGCCATTTTAAATCCTCCCTTTGTTTTATGAACAGACTGTTGAGCAAATTGCAAAACTCACGTTTTGCAGAAATTCAGAAAATTCTTTAGTTCATAGTTGTCAGCTGATAGCTGTGAGCTAATAACTCTATCTACTATACGCATTTTGCGTCAGGTGCTTCGGCCTGCCTCAGGCCTGTCCGCCATAGCTTCCCAGCGAAGGCGGAAGTGCGTATGACCCGAATGCCCTCTGGCTTAAGTGTCGCCGCCCTGCGGGGGCTAGTTGCCTTTATGCAATCCTCATTTTCCCAAGGCTTACGCCGTTGGGCTACATTATTACACCTCCTGCGGAG
>CAZION010000026.1:7641-54155 GCA_964540865.1 uncultured Victivallis sp. | reverse complement strand
ATAGACCCGAGTTACCTCGCCGGTAAACCTTAACTAAGCATCATTCGAATTTGACACCCAATAGACGCAGTTCTTTCCTGGTGTAGCGTTGCCCGTGTCGGGCAAGGGAATTAGAAACCTTCGCCGACACGGCGAACTCTACACCAAAAAAGAGAAATATAAGATGGGATTTGATCGCATCATATGCCAATCTCGGAGATTCCTTCCCTTAATTTCGCCGTCTTCTGAGCGTCAATGTCAAGCATAGGAATTTCAAAGTTTCCAATAGATTCCAATAGATTCCAAGTGGCCGAGTTATGAAGGAGAAAGACACAACTAAAGTTATGAACTCCAACATGTTCGATATTTGGTGTTTTTAAAAAACTTTGTGCCTCTGTGCCTTTGTATCTCTGTAACTATTTTAAAAAGATGCCAGCAAGGGTGCTGGAACCTAATTACCGCAGTTTAATTTACAAACCCTTGGAACGCAATAGGTTTTTCAGCTCCGGAAGCTTTTCCAGTCCGGTCTTGTCGGGAGCCTGGAAAATTTGGGTGAAATTGCCGCTGGTTAGCATGTCCAGCTCGGAAATACCGCTGCCGGCGAACACTTTGATTCCTGGATTGTTCATGAGAAAATCGTCTGAAAAGAATATCCGGGTCGAAGCATTTTCAACACCTTCCAGCGGATACAGTCTGCCATCCGGGCTTTCAGCGCAGCCTCCGCCGGATTTCCACAGCATAATTCCGCCGTTCGAACTCTTTGCAAAGATAAAGAATTTTGCGGATTTCGCATCTTTTCCTGAAGCGATTGATGGAAAATAGACATCGAGCGCAAGTGAATCAGAACTTTTCTCGATTGAAGGAAACGCGGAAGGGGATGATTTGATGGCAGAACTGGATGCAGCCTTCGGGCTTGCCGCAGAATCCAAGATTTGCGGTATATCTGTGCCGGATGATTTTTTAACAAGCGCCATCTTCAATGCCACATCCGTGTTGAAACGGTAGTATATCTTCTTGTTGAGGTGATCGCGTACAAGGGTCAACTGCGTATGTGTGAAATGGGGAGTGTCCTCACTCGGTACAGTATGCACGGCCTCGCCGTGGATGATGGCGACACGGTTCATAAGGTTCAGCATCTGCTGAAGAGTCCACTGAGAGCCGTACATCATGAGAGATAGATCCGCGAAACACAGTAATGTGTCGGGAACAACAACATATTGCGCGGTAAACTTGAAAAGTACGGATAGACGGACAAACCTGGACATGGATGTCTGATCGCCGGGGAGCCCGGTCATCTGCTGCGGATCTTTAGAAAGGTCTTTGAAATTTTTCAGATTGTTGAGCTGTTCCTTGTAGCTTGGCCCATTCGTGAGGATATTGTTGTAGCCGTTGTTACTGTCTATATAAACCGGCTTTGCAGTTCCATCAATCCATTCCACTACCAGTGAGCCATAGCGTTTTGTGTCGTGGATGACGAGATGAGCTGGATATGGGAAGACTCCTGAATCGAACCACACGGTTTTTTTCACAAGTTCCTTCCTTGCGTTTTCCACATTATCGAAGTTGCCTAGGAGCCAGGCGACAAGATCGGACATTGCAATGGCGGAATCTCCGGTTGCGGTTGCCGGAAATTTCGCGTCTTCCATCCAGAGCAGGGATGCCGAAAGACCTTCGCTGTTCATGCCGTCAACAAATTTCTTCTCCTTTCCGAGTATGCTCACCCCGACAAAAGAGTATTTGTTCTTATTTAGATTGATGACCTTGCCGCTCGAATCCTTTGTTGTCCAATCCGTCTGTGCCGGGTAATTCGTCAACACAGGAGAGAGCGTCACATCACAATCGAGGTTGCGCCCGGACTGGGCCCATTCCGACACGGCCGGGATTTTACCATACATGAAGAGATCGGAACATGCCGACGCCGCAGTTGCGGACAGCAGTAAGGCAAAACACAGAACACTTATGGGCTTTTCAGGTTTTTTCCAGTAATTCATTTTTCAGCTCCATTCAGTTTTTATTCATAATTCGTAATTTCTAATTTCTAATTAACTTCACACATCTGCCTTCTATTAACATTTCAGTGAAGTTTTTCCCGCTACCCGAATAAATTTCCGCGTCTTTCCAGACATCCGGATCTAGTCCGAGCCAAAGATCTGCGTAACCGTCTTTGAAATTTGAAGAGGGAAGAGACGGATATGCAGTTCCATCCGCAGGCTGACCCCGCCAGACCGTCCCATCCCAGAATTTATATGTCCCATCCTTCATCTTTGCATAGACAAAAATCTTCAAATCCTCGGAAGAATCGGTTTTCGGTTCAGGAATTGGGGCAAGAAGCGATTTAGGTGCGGATTTTTGAATTGGGGAGGCCGGTACAACAGCGTCTGCATTGACCGGAACCGGATCCTTGAACGAGGTGAGAAGCGGACCTAACTCAAGAATATCCTTGCCCTTTTCCAACTGTTCCTTGTAGTCCGATATTTTTACAGTCTGCATCTGCTGATTCTTAGAGCTGTAATAGTATATGACCTTGTTGGTGTGATCGCGTATAACAGTCCAGTCCACGAAGAAATATGGGGAAAAAATAGTGCTCTCATCGCTTGCATCATAGAACTCGCCGTACGGAATATTGGTGTGCGCTATCGAACGGAAGGCCTGAATTACACGCCATGGAACACTGCATGCATACGGCGCCTTTGGTGTGGCATTGGGCATCGTATAGTATCCTCTAGCCCAGCGCGGTGAAGAATCGGAATCTCCAGGCAGTGCGATGGATCCGCCTCCGACATTGAAGGTATTGGAGACTGGATTTAAAGGATCTGTGGCAGAGAGTCTTTTAAGTACTGGAACAGCTTCCAGATAATCCCTGTAGTCTTGCGCGCTGTCATTGGTCATTGAGTATGTGTAGTTTGCACCGGTAGTTATCGCCGGTTTGAAAGTCTTGTCGCTAGTCCATTCCAGGATTACGCTGTTATTCTCCGCATCATGTACAACCACATGCATCGGGCATGGAAAATCATCAACAGGATTGAACATCCACACGAAAATGTCGGGGGTCTCCTTGTCAAATGCGTCTATCACATCCTTTACAGTCGCGCACCTACCAAGAATCCAGCCGATGATATTGAACTGACACATGACTTTTGCATAATCTTTTTTGTCCGGCTTGGGAGTCATTGCCGAATCGAGCCAGAGCAGCGAGGCGGAAAGCCCGACCTCGTTCATCCCATCGCAGTAAAGTTCCTTTGCAAGTTCCTTGATGACTTTCACATGCAGGAAATCAACCCCGATGAACCCATATTTGTTTTCCCAGACCATGCCGTCCATTCCATTCGGAGTGATACCGGTATATTTATAGTTTCTCGGTGAGCATACGAAGTTCGACCACATCGTGCAGTTGAAATCCATTTCCCTCGCCGAAACCACCGGTTCTCCTTCGGACTTAGGAAGGACAACATCCGAACATGCCATCATCGAGTCAGTCACCAGAACCAATGCCAGGATAAAAAATAATTTCATAATATTCTCCAGATGTTTTTATTTTGGAAATGCAAAAACCGCAAGCCCTATCCCATTGTTCAAAATCAAATAACCGGTCGGAATCAATTTTCCGACTTTTGGATAAACGGCCACTGCTGAACTGTATCCTACGGGTACAGAATTCGAGTCGACCGCACTGTCATCCGGACGAATCTTCATGCAACTTGAAAGAGCCTTGCCGGCTGCGTTTGTGAATAAATATGTTCCTTCCTTGCTTATGACGCAGGGCAGATATTTATATGTCTTCTTGCCGTCCGCCGCAGTATTTTCACATTCGACATATAGCTTTGGAGCTTTTGCGCCGAAATACATGCCTTCAACCACAAACTCGTCGCCAGGTACGGCATAACTGCCGCTGATACCGGAGATGGATGGACATGCGAGGACGGTGTTCCTACCCTGTATTTGCATGGCATCCTTTCCGAACTGCGAGCTTTTCAGCATCATGCGATCCATGAAGAGGCTTTGCACCGGACTGACAAACAATTTCAGGCTGAGCGGGAATTTGCTCGACCAGTAGGATGAACTCTTGTAGAGTGGGATTGTCTTGTTCCATTCCGTAGCAACCAACGGAGGCTGAGATTTCTTGTCAACTTTTGTAAGAACGTTCACAGTTGCTTTTTTGCCGGATTTTAAGCTTAGCGGATCGGTGTATTCACCCCATATCGAAGGTTTCACTGTGAATTCCCCGAGATCCGGATTGACCTCCGATGCCGAGTATGAGAGCATCGAACCAAGCGATACAAAATCAGTCGGGTCTTCCGTGAACGCAGCAGTGACCGTCGAGTCACCGTAAAGTATCACAGAACTCGACTGGCTGTAAGGATCTATGACATATCCATTCCCTGAAACCATCCAGAACGCAAAAAAGGATCCAAACGCAGGAAATGCCTCAATCTCAACAGGTGAAAGCGTCAAGAAAGTGTGTGACCCAAGGGTGGGAGTCGTATTTCCTGACCCATCGGGAGATACCTCCATTGTAAGCACGGCCGACGCGGTCTCCTTGATAAAAACAGCGGTAACTGTGCCGTCAGAGTAAAGCTGGACCATCGTCTGTGGAGAATATGAATTGTCTATGCGAACCATGAAATCAGTCTTCCAACACGAAAAGATATAGCCGTTCGCAGGCTCTGCCACTATTTCTACATTCGCGGAAACAGGCACTATATGTTTACCCCTGGAGGGACTGACTGAGCCGGAATTATCAGGGGACACTGACATTGTGAGTGTGGCGGTATTCACGACTTTCTCAAAATTAGCGGTTACAGTGGCATCGTCGGAAAGATTGATGAATGTGCTCGGTGATTCCGCATTCCGTATCACTCCTTTACCAGAGACTATCCATTTGTCGAAATAATATCCGTCTGCCGGATACGCGTCTATCTGACATTCCTTTCCGACCGGTACGAGATGTGTTCCGACACCTGGGTTGCTTGTTCCGGAATTTTCAGGTGATACCGCTATTTTCAGTTCGGCAGTCCCGACCCAGCTCATAAAACTGGCAGTTACAGTTGCATCACCGTAAAGTTTAACCGTAGTATCTTGCATGAACGGATCGGCTACGGCAGCGTTCCCGGAAACTATCCACGAATTGAAGAAATAATACTTGTCTGGCACGGCATTGATAGTGACGGATTCTCCCTGTGGAACTATATGTTTACCGTTGTTTGGGTTGACCGAGCCACCCCCATCATCACCAACCCCCATAGTAAGTGTTGCAGTATTGATTATTTGTGCGAAATTCGCAGTTAACGCGGCATCACCTGAAATCACCGCTCTCGTCTTTGCTGAGTAGAGGTCGGCAATATCAGCATTACCGTTTACGATCCATTTCTCG
The DNA here is from genome assembly GCA_964540865.1 of uncultured Victivallis sp. Lineage (GTDB taxonomy): Bacteria > Verrucomicrobiota > Lentisphaeria > Victivallales > GWF2-50-93 > GWF2-50-93. The sequence goes on along the minus strand of CAZION010000026.1, from coordinate 48,805 downwards.
AAGAAATATCCCTGAGACGCGACTGCCTCGATCATTATATTCTCACCGGATGCGACGGTGTAGGATCCTGTTGATGGGGTCGTAGTTCCAGAATCGGCCGGGAATGTCGTCATTGTAAGTGTCGACTTAGAAACTATTTGCACAAAGTTAGCTGTTACGGTGGCATTTCCGGAAAGAGTGACTGAACTGGTCTCCGAGTAGATGTCGTCAATGTCCGCTTTTCCACTCACTGTCCAGTTCTTGAATAGGTATCCTTCCGCTGAAACCGCCTGTATCCTGAGAAGCTCTCCTGCGACAACGGTATGCTGGCCGATTCCTGGATTTGTCGAGCCGTAGTCTTCAGGGGACGCTTCCATTGTCAGTATGGCGGGGATCATCGCTTTCTCGAAATTAGCGGTAACGGTTGAATCGCCAGAAAGGACGACTCTCGTCTTTTTCGAGTAGGAGTCATCTATTTCAGCCTTTCCTGAAACTATCCAATTGGTAAAGTAATATGATGATGCGGGAACAGCCTCAATCTCAACCGAGTCACCCCTCGCTACTATATGTGAGCCATTGCCCGGATTTGTCGAGCCGTAATCTTCAGGGGAAGAAACAAGCGTGAGTGTTGCAGTATTAACTATCTGCACAAAATTAGCAGTCAAGGTTGCGTCACCGGCAAGGACGGCTTTTGTGTTTTTGGACCAGATATCATCTATTTCTGCATTGCCGAATCCTGTCCATTTCTCGAAATAGTATCCGTTCAATGGATTTGCCGTGATTTCAATATGCTCTCCTATAACGACCGTATGTGATCCTGCGGAAGGATCGGTCAGACCCGAGTTAGCCGGAGATACTGCTGTTGTAAGTGTCGCTGTCTTAATGACCTTTGCGAAATTCGCAGTCACTGCTGCATCGTTTGAAAGAGTGACCGAAGTCCTTTTCGAGAAGAGATCCCTGATTTCGGCGTCTCCTACGACCGACCAGTTGCTGAAATAATAGCCTTCGGCTGGAGATGCCTCAATCTCGACCGCATCACCTACCGCCACAATATGTTCCTCAACGCTTGGATTTGTCGAGCCCGACTCGTCAGGTGAAACCGTCATTGCGAGCGTGGCTGTGGCAACTATTTTTTCGAAGACGGCGTTCACGGTGGCATCGCCTGAAAGGGAAGCTGTGGTTTTTTCCGCATGGACATCGCCGATGACTACGCTGCCTGCGCCCATCCATTTTGAGAAGAAGTATCCATTCGCTGGAACCGCCTCTATTTCAACCGCGTCTCCAACCGCTACAATATGTCCTCCTACACCCGGATTTGTCGAGCCGTAATTGTCCGGATAGGCGCCCATGGTAAGTGTCGCGGTGTCAACTATTCTTGCGAAGTTCGCAGTGATCATTGCATCACCAGAAAGCACTATCGAAGTATTGGATGCATTGGCGTTTTTCACGTCTGCGGCGCCGGCCACCATCCATTTCGAGAAGAAGTATCCAGCCGCAGGAACCGCCTTGATGGAGACAGTTTCCCCGACCATTACCGTATGCATACCCTTTGACGGGTTGGTGGAACCTGAACCGGATGGAGAGGTCGCTATCATAAGATTCGCCGTGATAACCGATTTTACGAAATTAGCAGTGACTGTTGCATCGGCCGATAGGGTTACACTCGTCCTCTGGGAGGAAGGATCTTCTATGTCGGCGGAACCGGCTGAGATCCATCCTGCAAAATAATATCCTGCGGCTGGAATTGCATATATTTCTGTAGATGCTCCAACTGGGACAACATGTTTGCCATCACCTAGATTTGTAGTTCCTGAACCGTCCGGGGAAATAGACATGGTAAGTGTCGCGGTCGTTAATATCCTTACGAAATTAGCGGTCACGGTGGCATCGTCTGAGAGGACGACCGTTGTTTTTTCCGAGCCTGGATCCTTTACGCTGGCACCGCCAGAAACGACCCAGTTTGAGAAATAATAGCTGTTCGAGGAGACAGCTTGTATCCCGATGTTTTCACCGACCGGCACAACGTGTTCTCCTATGCCAGGATCGGTTGATCCCGTGCCATATGGGGAAACTGCCACGGCAAGTGTCGCAGTCGTCACTGTTTTTACGAAATTAGCGGTGACTGTGGAATCCGTCAGGACTGATACATTCGTTGTTTCTGCGAAAGGATCTCCGATGGTCGCACCGCCTGCTACCGTCCATTTAGAGAAATAATAACCGTTTGCAGGTATGGCATGTACTTCTACAGAGTCTCCGACCGGCACGGTGTATACTCCACCACCTGGATTTGTCGAACCTGTATCATCAGGGGAAACATCTATAGTAAGTGTAGCGGTATCAACTATTCTTGCGAAAATTGCATTGACTGCTGCGTCTCCGTAGATGGTGGCTCGTGTATTCTTGGAATCCGGAGCTTCAATCTTGATTCCACCTGTGGCGGCCCAGTTCAAGAAGAAATACCCTTTGCTTGGAATCGCACTGATTTCCAAATAATCTCCAACCGGCAGAATAATGGATCCGACTCCAGGATTCGTATTTCCAGAATCTTCAGGAGAGACGCCCATGGTCAGATTTGCAGTCTTTATTATTTCCGCGAAGTTCGCAGTAACGGTTGCATCTCCGTAAAGGATGGCATAGGTGTTTTTGGAAAGGAGATTGCCTATTTCGGCGTTGCCTGTGACGGTCCAGTTAACGAAAAGGTATCCGTCTGCGGGAACCGCCTCAATGCTGCTCCTCTCTCCGGCTTCCACGATATGGATTCCGACACCAGGATTGGTGGAGCCGTAGTTTTCAGGAGTTGCCGCCATTGTGAGAGTGACCGTCTTAACTGTTTTTGAGAAACAAGCTGTTGCGGTAGCGTCGTTCAGAAGTTTGATTCTTGTTTTTCTGGAGAAACTGTCCTCTACCGATGCATTGCCCGAGACGATCCAATTCGTAAAGATATATCCGTCTTCGGCCATTGCCTCGATGTCGACCCATTCTCCAGCAGAGACGGTATGATCACCTATTCCTGGATTCGTGTCGCCGGAACCTTTTGGACTGGCGGACATGGTCAGAACTGCCTTGTCCACTATTTTTATAAATTTTGCGGTGATTCCTCCATCACTAGTTCCTTGGAGGGATACAAAGCTCTTGCCAGATTGGTCAACGTGTATCACCGCTGAGCCGGATGGAATCCATTCGGAGAAGAAATATTTAGCGGAGGGAATCGCCTTAATTTCAATTTGGTCATAGAGGGGGGTGATATATTTTCCGATGCCCGGGTTTGTAGAACCGGAATCTTCCGGCTCTACTGCAACAGTAAGCGCGCCGGTATTAACAATCTTCGTGAAATTCGCAGTCACGGTCGCCTTGTTCCCGATAGTAACAAAAGTTTTTTCGGCATAAGTATTTCTTACAGTTCCACTGCCGGACACAGTCCATCTGTCGAAAAAATATCCTTCTGCGGCCTTCGCCTCTATTTCAATTGGGACATCAAGAGGCATCCTGTATTTTCCGGCGCCAGGATTGATAGAGCCCCCGGCATCGGAGGAGACCGCCAGTGTTAGTTCAGAGGTTCTGACAATCTTTGCGAAATTCGCAGTCACGGTTGCGTTACCATCAAGAATCACTTTAGTCCTGGCGGATTCTGCATCAACAACGCTCCCCTGCCCACTGATCGTCCAGCCGCTGAAAAAATAGCCGTCAGCCGGATCGGCGTTTATGTCAACCTGAACGCCAATCGGGACGACGCTCGCGCCTGTCGCCGGACTAGTAGTTCCCGAATCGTCCGGAGAAATCGACATAGTAAGAGTTGCAGTCGCCACAATCTTTACGAATTTAGCGGTCACAGTTGCATCGTCATTGAGCACAACGATTGTGTCGGAGAGATCCGGATTTTTCACGACGCCATTTCCATTGATGGCCCAGCCACTGAAGAAATATCCTTCTGCCGCAGTTGCTTTGATCGCGCATGGAACTCCTGTCATAATCGTATGGTCCCCTTCATCAGGAACAATTATTCCTCCGTTTGACGGAGATGACTCCATTGTAAGGGTTGCGGTAGTGACAACTTTTGCGAAATTCGCAGTGACGGTAGCGTTGTCGAACAGTGTCACTGTCGTACTCGGATCGAGGGGATTTTCAATTCTACCCGTTCCCGAAATAGTCCATGACATAAATAAATAGGTCTGAGCTGGAGTCGCGGTTATGGATACCTCATCTCCGGTGGCGACGAAATGAACTCCCTCTGTTGGATTGGTGACTCCGGATTCATCTGGAGATGTTGCCATTGTCAATGTAGCAGCGACCACTATTTGCACGAAATTCGCAGTCACAGTGGCATCATTGGAAATAGTGACTTTTGTCTCAGGAGAAAGAGGATCCGCGATCTGTCCCGCCCCTTCGATGGTCCATGAATCGAATATGTATCCGAGTGATGGAGTCGCCGAGATATCCGTTTCGGCACCGGTCTGAACAATGTGCGCCCCCACCGATGGACTGACTGTTCCGGAATTGTCAGGAGCCACCCCCATAGTAAGTGTGGCTGTTAGGATAATTTGAGCGAAGTTCGCAGTAACGGTTGCATCTCCGGTCAATGTTACGGTTGTTTCCGGGGAATCCGGATTAGCAATGCTTCCAAGTCCATTTACAGTCCAGTTTTTGAAGATGTATCCCTGTGCGGGATTTGCCGTTATGGGTATGGCGGTTCCCACATTTACGGTATGCGCACCTGCGGTCGGATCCGTTGTTCCGGATGCATTAGGAGAAACTGCAATAGAGAGTGTGGCGGTGATGGGTTTTTCAACAAATATAGCAACGATTTGGGAGTTGCCGTACAGGTAAGCGGAAGTGTCTTTTAAAGACGGATCCCATATTTTACCGACACCGTTAACCGCCCATGATGAAAATTCATATCCGCTAGCCGCAGTAGCTGTTATGTTAATAGGTACGCCTATGTATTGGGTTAAAGTGCCGGACTCGGGTGTCGTAACACCGCCTTTAGCGGGGGACACGGACATCTCTACTGAAGCAAAGAGTGTTTGGGGATCTGCGGCATTTGTAGAATGAACGGAAGCGAGGAGGCAGAATATTGAGAATATAGCTACGAAAGAAGCTTCAATATGGAAGTACTTGGTCTTCATTGTGCAGGATCTCCATTATAATTGTGAAAATTATTCCAGCTCAATCACGCTGTAAACCTATCAATCAGACTGGAATCTGATTCCCATAACATAAGTTCATGAATATAGCAAAGCGGAAGGGAAAGGTCAAGATAACAAATGAAAAAATTACTGAACCCCGATTTCCTTTGAAACTTGATAAAACTGCGGCTACCGAAGTAGACCGCTGACCGATGGATTGAAGGACAAAGATCCAGGGTTCAGGAAGGAAGTTAGTGTTAGATGAGCAAGGGGTTGGCTTGGGATACCGTATATTCAACTGTTTTGATTTTTTCCCAGCTACCATCGACCAGATAATAGAGGGCGTTATTTTCATCATGGCCGAATTTCCCAGACGCAAAATCCTTTACTGCAGGTGGGAACACAACCCAGTCTCCATTGATTTTTAAATTTTCCTGATTTTTCCTTGCGATTTCTTCTAAGAGATCCTTATATCCTCCTGGCGGTCTCCGAGGAGGTCTTGTCTCAAATATCTCTTTAATAGTTTCAAGGTTAGTGTTTCCTAAATCTATTTTCACCGGGGATGAAATTCCGAGGATCGGGCCACTGTCCATCTCTCCACCCTTACCTGTATATGTCTGGGCTATTATAACGCTTGACCTGAGTGTATTGCAATTCCTGACAATGGCCATTTCTATCGGCACAGTATTGAGACCCACAAATATCCTTCGTCCGTTTTCCTCGACTGTCAGATCTCCGGGATGAACATTCAGACAAGGGAAGTCCGATGTTATGTTTGTAAGGGGGACAAATCCTGCGAGAATTCCGAAATCAATTTTTAAAGGGCTTAGGATTTTTCTGACTTCAGCTGTCCATTCTTCTCTTATTTCCCTGCCTTTTTCAGTTGACAGTGAAACTTTTGTTTCACCTCTTCTCCTGTAAAATTCAAGAATGTCCAGTTCAAAATAAGGGATTTTATAATCTGCTGCAATTTTTGCCGCCCTGCTTTTCAAGGGGGCGTCTGTGAAAATCATTGAGGCGCTCCATGATTTATCCCCATGTTTGCTGATACTTGCAAGAAGTTTTTCAGCATTGCTCCCGCTTCCGCTCATAAAAATAGCTGCCTGTGGAATTTTTACTTTTGAACTGAAAATATCTTTTATCATTTTAACACTTTTTTATCTTTTATTTATTTAAAATATAGGAATCACAAAATTTTAAGGTTTGAAATTTTAATTTGCAAGTATAATATTAATCAACAAGACGTTTTATTCAAAATTAAACATGGAGGATTATAATAAAATGAAAATAGCCGTCAAATTGTTTACCGGTATTGTTGTTGCATTTTCGATGATAGCAGTTACGAATGCGGGTTTCTGGGACTGGTCAAGACCGTATCAGGGTCCTTCAAAGGAAATTACCACTCTAGTTGTATCTGGGAACTACACAAAGACGCGTGTTCTTGCTGAGTTGATTCAGGGAGAAACAAACCAGCCTATCCTTCTCGTAACAAATGAAGGTGGTAAACTCTTCTTCATGCCCGGCAAAGGCCCTTGCCTGGAAGTTCAGGATGCTGATTTTTCAAATTTCGTAAAAATGGTTAATGCAAAACAGGTTCTCGTGCTCGGAGATACGAGATATGTTCCAGAATCATATACAAAAAGGATGGATCCTAAACAGACGGTCATAAGAGTTGACAACAAGGATTGGTATCAGGTAGCGGTAACAGTTGGAAAAATCCTTGACAAACCATATTTGGCCGCAAAATTCAAAAAAATCAGTGATCTTATTGACAGTGGACTTTATAATCCAGGTGGTCGCGGAGCAACACCAGTTCCATCATCAGCTCCATCTGAGCCAACTGTGATAAAGACAATTGAACCGGTTAAAGCTGAACCAGTTAAGATGGCCGAACCTGTTCTTATCAAAGATACGGAAGTTGTTCCAAAATAACGTATTCTGTATAATTGAAAATTAAATTCTGTGCTTAATTTTTATCATGTTGCGAGAAACGCTTTTCGTGAGTCGCTGAGAGAACCTATCTTCTTTCTGCTTCTCTGTACTGCAGTTGTGCTCATAGGTCTCTTTCCGACATTGTCTCTTTTTGTATTCAGAGAGCAAATTAAACTTGTAATGGACAGTTCCATGGCAACGACCATGGTATTCGGGCTGATAGCAGCCGTACTATGTGCGAGTCATACCGTTTCAAGGGAAATGCGCAACGGAACTGTCCTCCTTCTTCTCTCAAAGCCGGTGCCAAGGGAAAATTTCATACTGGCAAAAATAGCTGGAATAATAGCGGCTCTTACAGTTTTTGTTTTTATCTGCAACGCAGCCTCCCTGATTTCGCTCAGAGTAGCGTGTGACCAGTTCAGACTTGACTTCGCCACAATGTACATCTATTACGGATTACTCGTAACTGCATGTGTTTTCGGTGCCATAAGAAATTTTATCTTGAGGAGATCTTTCGCCTCATCTGCAGTAGTCGGGATGCTTGTACTTATAATAGGGTTTGCCGTAATTTTAAATTTTATTCCCAGCAGCAGCGAGGTCCCTCCCTATTCCGATGTGGTTCCGGCGTTTCTCCTTATATTTTTCTCAGTATGGATAATGGGGGTTATTACAGTGACCTTGTCGACAAGGTTTGATATAGTCCCGAATCTGACAATATGTTCGGTATTGTTTTTTTCAGGTCTTATCTCTGACTATTTTTTTGGCAAGACAGCCGAGGAGTCTGTTTTTTCAACATCAGCGGTGTTTTATGCGTTAATACCGAACTGGCAGTTTTTTTGGATGGCTGATGCATTGGCGAGTAAAAAACATATTCCCGTCGAATATATTTTCTGGACGGGCCTGTATTGTGTCATTTACATGTCATTTTGCAGTTATTTAGCCGTAATACTGTTCCGTAATAAGGAAATTGGTGGAAGCACTAGATAATCCTATCGGATCATTCATCAACTTCTATGTCTTCAACATCGGTTTCCGTAGAAACAGACTGTCCGAGTATGTCAACATTTATAGTTATCATAGTTTTTCCTTTTCTTTTCTCGGCAACACCTCTCATCCCTTTAAGGGGACCGGCCCTTACAATAATCTTTTTCCCAGGCGCCAATTCTGGTCTTACAATAAAGTCAGATTCACCTGCAAGCTTTTCAAGCATCTGGATATCGCGAAGGTCTTTTATCAGCTCCTCTTCGCTCTTTTCATTCATTTGAAGCCTGTAAACTATCCTGTTTGACATGACGGCTTTCTGATATAGGTCCTGGTTAAGGGAACAGAAAACATATCCGGTAAACATCGGTATATAGAATTCAACGGTTCTTCTCTGGTAACGCTTTACACTTTTCCTCAAAGGAAGATAAAACTCAATTCCATGAGCTTCGCAGTATTCAATGAATTTCTTCTCCTGTCTCGGCTTTGTTCGGACTGGCGTCCACAGGAATCCCGGGATGTTGGATATGTTCATCCCGTTGTTCTTCTGCAAGAGGATTTTAAAATAATTGTCGTTCATAATAATTTATCCTGAAGGTACAAACACAATATCTTTGTATATCTTATTCCCGTATAGGGCGGAAATTTTTTCCATTATCATTTTCTTACTGTAATTTTTCAGCTCCATCATCCAGACGCTGTTGGCGACTTCTATATAAATGATTCCGTTTTTTATGTTCTTCGGTTTCGAAATATCTGCAATATCCTTTCCCACAAGTGATTCCCAGTCGTCCTTTAGCCTTATTAGCTCAGAATTCTCCGGCCCTATAGAATCTTTAACAATATTGTTCAACGCCTGCTGTATTGGAATAGCGTCTGGGAGATGGGATATCATTTCTGTGGAACCCATCTCTTTGCCGTACCATTCCTCAAGAATTGAAGAGAGAGGTTCATATTCCCTCCATTTTTCTCCACGGGCAAAGGAAATTAATTTGGTTTTTTTGCTGACCATCAAGAAGTAGTATAAAGGCAGAATAGTCGTGGAACTAGCATTACCGCATGAAACCCTAGCTTAAAAGGGGCTATGAAACCGGTTCCGATATTTTCACATCCATTTGAAAACAGGCCAAAAGGTATTCCAAGTGTAACTTCCAGAAAACCGACAGGCAGCATGAAAACGTCAATCATATCCTTGAAAATATCAATCATTCCCACTCCAGCGTTCACCAGACCCTTCAAGGCGTACTGGGCTGCACTTTCAGCAACTGGTATCGCATAAGGCAATATTATGGGAGCAAGTATGCCGATTGTTACCGGATCCATAGCTTCGGCCTTTGGGATTCCAGCTCCCATGAATGCCATCGCCATAACAATAATAATCAGCAGTTTTCTCATAATTTTATGATTTTTTTGGTTTTTTCTGTTTTGCCTTCTTATATAGAATATATTCAACTGAATCGACGAGAGCCTCCCATGAAGCCTCAATTATATTTTCGCTGACTCCGACTGTTCCCCATGTTTCATTACCGTCGCCCGACTCAATCAAAACTCTGGTTTTGGCTGCAGAGCCGTCCTTGCTGTCAAGAATCCTGACCTTGAAATCCTTCAGGTGAACATCCTTGATTTCCGGGAAAAATCTCATTAAAGCCTTCCTGAGCGCGAGATCCAAGGCGTTTACAGGACCGTCCCCTTCCGCTGCAGTCAGCTCCTGCTGTCCCAAAACTTCAAGTTTGACAGTAGCTTCAGAAAAACAGGGTTCGTCTTTACCCCTCTTTTCAATTATTACACGATAGCCGTTCAATTTGAAAAATGGGACATGTGATTTAAGGACTTTTTTGGCGAGCAGATGAAACGAAGCATCAGCCGCTTCAAATTCGTAACCCTCGTTTTCCATCTTCTTCAGGGTGTGTAGAATCTCCTTGATTTCCTCGCTTTTCTCGTCAATATTTATATTATGTTCAGCGATTTTCATAAGAATATTGCTTCTTCCGGAGAGATCTGAAACAAGAACCCTTCTCTTATTGCCTACAATCTCAGGTTTTATGTGTTCAAAAGTGGCCGGATTCTTGCTTACGGCATTTACATGCATTCCTCCCTTGTGGGCGAAGGCGCTGTCCCCAACATATGGAAGCCGTTTGTTGTGGTTTATATTTGCGAGATCGTCTACAAAAAGGCTAACTTCCCTTAAGTGCCTGAGCTGGGTTTTGTCAATTGACGATATTTTCATTTTCAGCTCAAGTGAAGGTATTATTGAACAAAGGTTTGCATTTCCGCAGCGTTCCCCGAAGCCGTTTATCGTACCTTGTACGTGTCTTGCTCCTATGTCAACCGCCGCAATTGAATTCGCGACCGCAAGCTCACCGTCATTATGACAATGAATTCCAAGGATTACTTCTTCCGGCAGGGCAGATTTTACCTTTCGGCAGATTTGACTTATTTCTGAAGGGAGCATTCCTCCGTTTGTATCACAGAGTACTATTGTGCTGGCCCCGCTTCTACAGGCAGCCTTAAGTACATCGAGGGCATATTCCGGATTGTCTTTGAATCCGTCAAAGAAATGTTCGGCATCAAATATAACCTCTTTCCCATGTTTTTTGAGGTAAAGGCAGGAATCCGATACAATATCAATATTTAAATCGGGTTTAATTTTAAGAACATCATGGACGTGGAGAAGCCAACTTTTGCCGAAAATCGTGACAACTGGGGTGCAGGATTCTAGAAGTTTCCTTATATTTTCATCGGATTCAACCTTTACGCTTGCACGTCTTGTGCTCCCAAAAGCCGCTATTTTTGCATTTTTAAGTTTTTTTCCCTTAATTTCCTCAAAAAAAGCCATGTCTTTTGGATTTGAACCCGGCCATCCACCTTCAATATAGCTGACACCGAGAGTATCAAGTCTCTCGGCTATGCGGATCTTGTCGTAAACGGATAATGAGACACCCTCGGCCTGCGTGCCATCACGAAGGGTCGTATCATAAATACTTACTTTTATTCCACCGATTTTCTCTGGCATCTTATATTCTTTTCTTTAAAAATAAATGTGATATGGCGAAGCTTTGAATATATACCGAAAAATGGCTTAAGACAAGCAGATAAACTACTAGGTCACGACTTCTTAAGAACAACCAGTGTCAAGTGGTTGCGGTTATTCTCTCTCTTGTAGCGGATGTCGTCTACCATTTTGCGCATGAGCAGTATTCCTAAACCGTCTGTCTGCCTGTCTTGAATCGGTGCGGTAATGTCGGGAGGTGCCACCGACAAGGGATCGAATGGAATACCCCCGTCCACCAGTTCAACGGAGAATGAGTCCGCAGAATCAGTGAGCCGAATCTCATATGTTTCTCTCGTGTGATAAGCGTAACTGAAGCAATTAATGGCAATTTCTTCTAAATAGGCATGACTGCAAATATTGGTGGTGGCTTCTTCAACCGCCAATTGCAGTCCAGATACCTTGCTGGGTGCAATCCCCACGCTCTGAGCGGATTTTACGACAAATCCTATTGCAGAGGTGAGCTCTCCAAGATCTGTCTTGAATGTGCGGGTGGCAAGAGAAAAAGGTTGGACATGGGGTTGAGCGCTGACTAGTTGACTGATATCCACCCGGATTAGAAGTGAGATGATAAATGCAATGACTAATAACCCGAGAAAAACTGTCATGATCTCCGAATAGCCGCCTGATGACTGACGTATCCAGGCAGCAAAAATCGGCCCTGCTAGCCCAGCTGCGGCCCAAGCCGTCAGGATATAGCCGTGGATTGCTCCAAGTTGCTTGGTTCCAAATAAGTCTGCGATATATGCGGGGATGCAGGCAAAGCCACCTCCATAGCAGGACATAACTAGGAAAATCAAGATCTGGAAGATGAAAGGATCAGTTACCTTGGCCAACAGAATAAATATCACCATCTGCAGAGCAAAAAGCAAGGTGTAGATGTTGGGTCTGCCCAGATAGTCTGATAGGGATGCCCATGCAATACGTCCCCCTCCATTAAACAAGCCCATGAGGCCAACCATGAAAGCTGCGCTGGCCGCTGATAATCCCATTGATTCCTGGGCCATAGCCGAGGCCACCGAAATGACGGCAATACCGCAGGTGATATTGATGAAAAGCATCGACCAGAGGTAAGCAAAGCGCCTGGTCCGAACAGCTTCATTGGCACCAAGTTTGCACAAATCGGCTGTAATCTTCTTTTTACTTGTTGCCGCCGTACCTTTCCAACCAGCTGGACTCCATCCCACTGGTGGCGGTGCTAGGTATTGCGACGATGCGAATATAATCGCAAAATAAACAAGGCCTAGCGCGAAAAAGGTATTAGCTAACCCAATATTTACGATAAGTTTCTGGGAGATTGGACCCGCAATCATGGATGCAAAACCAAAACCCATTATTGCCAGTCCGGTGGCCAGGCCGCGACGGTCGGGAAACCATTTTACCAAAGTGGAAACCGGTGCAATATAGCCTACGCCGAGACCGATCCCTCCCAAAACGCCATAGCAGAGGTATAAAACATATATGCTTTTCATGAGAATGGCTAAACCGGAACCTGCAATCCCGATACCGAAGAAGATGGAGGCGAACATGCCGGTTTTCCGTGGGCCTAGTTTTTCAACGAGATGCCCAAGCAGTGCGGCGGACAGTCCCAGGAATAAAATAGATATACTGAAGGTGAACTGAACATTTTTCAAAGACCAGCCAGTTTGTTGGATGATGGGTTTTGAAAAAACACTCCAAGAATATACCGATCCGATCGACATGTGGATTCCCACAGCGGAGGCTGCGATTAACCATCGGTTCTTCATAATTGGTTAAAGACCCTTTTTCTTTGCTTCATTCCAAAGGGATTCCATTTCTTCTGGCGAACTGGTATCGGCACATTTTCCTGCAGATGCGAGTTTGTCTTCAATATACCTGAATCTTCTTTCAAACTTTTGAATGGTGAAGGCAAGTATTTCTTCGGCGGATTTCTCATTCCTGAAGCGGGCAAGGTTTACTACCGAGAAGATAAGATCCCCCATTTCCTCGTTTACAGATTTTTCATCACCATCGGCAAGCGCTTTTTTAAGCTCTCTCATTTCCTCTTCAATCTTTTCCATGATTTGATGTGAATTAGTCCAATCAAATCCAACCTTTGCTGCTTTCCTCTGCATTTCATGCGCCCTGAAAAGAGACGGCAAATGCCTGGGGATTCCGTCCATCAGGGATTTCCTCTCCTTGTTTCTTTCCTTTTTTTCCTGCTTCTTGATAACTTCCCACATTTCAATGACTTCTCCGGAGTTTTCAGCTTTTCCATCTCCAAATACATGGGGATGGCGGCGAATCATTTTTTCTGTGACGCCCCTAGACACATCTTCAAAAGTGAATGTCTTATTTTCTTCCGCTATCTGGGAGTGGAAGACTATGTGCATAAGCAGGTCACCGAGTTCTTCACAAATCCCTTCCGGATCTTTGTCGTCGATGGCATCCATGAGTTCAGCACATTCTTCCATAAGATATTTTTTAAGCGAGGAATGAGTCTGCTCCCGATCCCAAGGGCAGCCCTTTTCGGAACGGAGTTTTTTCATTACCGATATAAGTTGCTCAATGTAGGGGGTATGTGTCTTAGTATAAGTCATAATATCGAGCTTCAGAATGTTTGGGAAGAATTATCAACGCCTTTTTTTCTTTTCAGTGAAGTCAGTTATGGCTTCACGCACATCCTTTGGAATATCATTGAAGTGAGAATAAATCTTCCGTTTACCTTCGTAAACCACTGTATATATGTTTTTCACTTCATCATTATTTTCAAGGTTTTCAATCTGGCTGCGAAGTTCCTGCGGCATTTCATGAAGGGAATCATAAATAAGATATTTTCCTTCATTTTTTATGATGTAATGCTGTGGAGGTGGGGTTACGGCGATAGGGATAGTATGTGATATATTTGAAGTGTTTTCTTCGTCAATGAATTTTACGTCAGAAATGTCAATTTTCTTCACGGGTTTCTTCACCCCGAAAAGTTTGTCCAGAAAATTCATAAAATTCTCCCGTTACGTAACAGGCTATTATACAATATATGATTTATTTTTGCAATCCCGGCCCGTCGGAAAATTTGAAATTTCATGTGCCGCAGTCAATGTTTGAAGAAGTGGTGGCAAGGGTCGGAATTGAACCGACGACACAAGGATTTTCAGTCCTCTGCTCTACCAACTGAGCTACCCCGCCACTTTTTGGAAGAAAAAGTAATAAACAGTAATTTTTTAAGTTTTCAATGCGATAGTGAAACTTTCCGCCGGAAAAATTCGTTGATCCTGAAAAACTGCAGCGGTTTCAATTACTTGCGATACAGCCAGTCAATGCCGATGATCGCGCCTTTCAGTGACATTGCCGCACGTCCGAGTTTTCCCGGCGGTTCCGGGTTTTCCATACGTGAGGTGAAATAGGTGATGACCGCATTCCCGGCACTGGTATAGGAGCATGCCACATTGCTGAACTCGACGGATGGATCGTTTTCAATGATCTGTCGGTGGGTCCATGTGACGCCTCCGTCGCGCGATATGGCGCAGGCGAGGGGGGAGCGGCGTCCGCGGTGATCGAAGGAAGGATCATATTCAGAATGGTTCCAGATCAGCAGAAGGTCTCCGGTGGTTGGGATACGTGTCAGGCTGGGCATGGACTCCCCGCAGGTGAGTCCCGATGTTTGCGGTTTGCTCCAAGTCATTCCTTGGTCGTGTGAGCGTGAAAGAAACACCGACCCGAGCTGGTTGCGCATTGCCATGACCAGGAGTCCCCCGTGTGTCTCAGCGATATGGCTCTCCATGGTCCCGCGGAGTGGGAGGGTGATCCAGCATGCAGGCTCGCGCCAGCTGCGCCCGCCATCATCACTGACGTATGCGCTTGAACTGGATACGCATTTCGGGAAAGCGCCCCAAACCGGAACGTGCTCCACCGATTTAAGAAGCCGACCTGAGGAAAGCAGTGTGAATGTATGGTTGGCGCCTCCTCTAGGCTGGTGATCCCAGATGGCTGAAGGATCCGACCATGTGCGGCCACCATCCTGCGAACGGCGTACCAGTCCTGATGCCTGCAAGGGCTCATCCCAGACGAGGTGGTGGTATTTGAGGTAGAAAAAAAGAATCTCATCGTCGGGCAAAACTATCAGGCTTGGATTGTAGATATTGATATCCCCTTTTTCCGGCGAGACTTCAATACGGCGTTCGCCCCAGGTGCGCCCGCCATCGTAAGAGCGCATCGAAGAAATGCTGGATGGCGCAACATCGTGGCCACCGGACGCACTGGCATGCATCTCGATCCATGCCAACAGCAAAGAGCCGTCTTTCAATTCCACTATGGTCGCCGAATCATTGCGCGGATGATCGTCAGTTGCCGGTGCAATAGACACATATTCGACCCCGTCAGCCTCCTGCAGTCCCTCCATCATGATTTCCTCCTTAATAACCGTAAACCGCCCTGCTGACGGCCGATACGATTCTCATTTTCAATATGAAATTTCAGTTGACTATGTTAATTGGTTTTCCGGACATGAAGGCGGATATGTTCTCGGCGGTGGTCTTCATGAGCCTTTGCCTTGCCTCCAGCGCGGCCCATGCAATGTGTGGTGTGACTGTGATATTTTTCGCCTTCAGGAGAGGATTGTCATTTTTTATCGGTTCTTCTGATACGACATCGCAGGAGGCGCCTGCTATAGTGTCACTGTTCAATGCGTCCGCAAGAGCCTGTTCATCAATCAAAAGACCTCGAGCGGTATTTATCAGGAATGAAGTTTTTTTCATTTTCGATAGGAGTTCCCTGTTTACCATTTTCCTGTTGGAATCCGTCAGGGGGCAGTGAAGTGTAATGAAATCCGATTCCGCAAAAATTTCAGGGATGCTCTTCCATTGGAAGGGGTAGCTGCATTGGGCACTATGGCTGTTGCTGTAGGCTATCACTTTCATTTTGAAGGCGTTGGCCAGTTCGCCAACCCTCCTTCCTATTCTTCCAAAACCCACAATCCCAATTGTTTTGCCGGAAAGTTCAAAGAAACTGGGATTTCTCCAGAAGCAGAAATCCGGAGATTTTGCCCATTCTCCATTTTTTGAAAGCTCAGAATGGTATTCAGTTTTTTTTGTAAAATTCAGGATAAGCGCCATTACAAATTCTGCAACCGCGTCCGTTCCATATATCGGAACGTTTGAAACTGGGATCCCCCTGCCCCTAGCATATTTCACATCGACAATATTGTATCCGGTGGCAAGGACACCTATGAATTTCAATTTCGGGAGCATTGCGATGGTCTCCGCCGAAAGCGGGGTCTTGTTTGTGAGAATGATTTCGGCCTCCCTGCCCCTTTCGACAATCAGCTCTGGAGGAGTCCTGTCGTAGACGGTGAATGAAGCAAGCTTTTCGACCTCAATCCAGGGATTATCTCCCGGATTAAGCGTATGCCCATCGAGACAGACTATTTTTGGTTTCATAATTCTCCTTATATTTTTGAATAATATATATGTTGATTCTATCGATAGTCAAACAATAATTAATCTTTATTGTTCATTTATTGACTATTTTAATTTGACATTATTAAATCTTTAATTATTCTTAATACATTAATACCAAAATTACCATTAACATCACATTATTATTCGGAGGTACTTATGAAGGTTTGTTTCAGAATAACTTTCTCATGCTGTTTAATTTTCGGACTCACACTTTTTTGGGCAAACCTTTTGTCCGCTGATAGTCTGCCATATTGGAAAGCAAAAGACCTTAATCCTGTCACATTCAAAGAAACCCCTGCGCACCAGCCCCTCTCCCTCGCCAAGAACGGTAAGAGCGGGTACTACATCGCAATCATGGACGCCAAGGCTAAACAGCAGGCTAATTTCCTGCAGGCGCTATTCAAGGAAGCCACCGGTGTAGAGTTGGAACGACGGGAAATGTATAGGCAGAAAAAAGGTGAACCTGCCGGGACTTTAGAGCAGCTTCCTGTCACTGGAGAAGCCATTGTCATCGGCGACTGCCCCGAAGCCCGCGCACTCGGAATTGATCCTGACAAGATGCCGGTTGAAGGGTTTGAGATTAAGACTGCACCGGACCGTGTCTACATAGTCGGCCGTCTCGAAGGACCTCTTGCCAACGGAACGGAATGGGGAGTGTACGAATTTGTGGAACGCTTTCTCAATGTGCGCTGGTATTTCCCCCAGATCGTTGCGGACGGTCCGGAGTTCGGACGGGATGTCCCGGCAGCACCTGACCTGCAGATGCCGGCGGTCTGGCTGGAGGATCATCCCCGCTTCCAGATGCGCACCATATATCCGCCGGTTTCCAACACATGGCAGGGAAAGGGAATAAACCTGAACGCCATTCAGAAATGGAACCGTCACGGAAATTCCTGGCCGAATGAACTGAAGGTGCACCAGCCATATTGGAATAAGGAAGAGGAAATTGTCAAGAACCGTCCGGAGGCCTTCCAACTCAGCAAGGAAGGGGAAAGACAGACTGGAGTTATCTGTTACAGCAACCAGAAAACCCTGGACACATACCTCGAAGGAATTGCTAACTTCCTTGAGAACGAAAAGAGGATTGCCGCCCACAAGGAAAAAATGAAGGGAGTCAAATTGGCAAAAGGCGAAACCGCCCCCAAGCCAGACCTGCTTCCCGCATATGCTCCAATCACCTCGAAGCGCGCCATAACAGTTTCACCCGCTGACATAGAACTGTCATGCTACTGTGCCGACTGCCGCAAGTTGTGGAACAATGACGGAGGCGAATTCGGAGGGGCGTCGAAGATAATGGCTGCCTTCGTCGACAAGCTTGCCCGTGAAGTCCTCAAGCGGTGGCCGGACGAGAAATTTACGGTGCTTTTCCTGCCCTATCTTAATTACACCTCCGCACCCGATGGTTTCAAGTTTCCGGGAAATGTCGAAGTCCAGCTCTGTGGCATGCCCGGGTTCGCCTGTTACAAGGAACCGAGCATCGCAGATTCCGAACAGGAGAACATCGAAAAGTGGATAAAGATCTCCGGCCGCAAGATACAGAACTGGCACTACACCGCCTGGCCGGCGCACAAGACCAAGGCTGCTTATCACTACGTGCATGTCCCGAAGGACTTTTACAAGCGCAACCTCGATAAGACCGTCGGCAGTTTCCTCAACGGCGACTTCAACGAATGGCCGCGCCAGAACATCTCCCTGCACTGCTGGCAGCGCGTATTATGGAACCCGGATTACGATGTCGATGCCGCGGTAGACTCTTTTGCCTTCCGCATGTTCGGACCGGCCGCCGCATCGATGCGCGAGCTGATCGGCCTGCAGATCGACGGCTGGGAAAAGAGCCGCTGGCCAGGTGGTCGTTTCTCGCCAAAGGGCATATATGAGGTGAGTTTCCCGGAAAAGACCCGCAACCGCATGAAGGAACTGATGGAAAAGGCCAAAAAGGAAGCGACGGGAAATGCGCTTGTTACCGAAAGGCTTGAATATTACGAAAAACCGCTCCTCGCATTTTACAATGAAGCGGAAATTTTCAGCGGGAAGGGACTTAAACCGCTGGCCATGCAGAAAGTGGGAGAGGATCCTGTCATCGACGGACGACTCGACGATGCGGTCTGGCAGCGCGCAACTCCGGCCAATTTCGTGATCTCCGGCGGGAAACAGATGGGTGAGCCGGCAAAATATCCGACCGAAGTACGTGCCGTATGGACGAATTCCGGTGTGACGTTTGGATTCCGCATGACCGAGCCGACCCCTGACCTCCTTGAAACTGTGAACGGCGGACATGACAACGGGACCATCTGGTGGGACGACAATTTCGAGATCCTGTTTGATCCGACAGGTAAAAAAGAAGGCATATACTATCTGTTCATTATCAATTCCAAAGGTGATTACTGGGATTCCCATCTAAAGGATTCGACCTGGGAGTGCAAGGGTCTGAAGCTGAAGACATTTGCAGGTAAGGATTTCTGGAGCGCCGAAGTCTTCCTGCCCTACACGGCTTTTGCCGATGTTAACAAACCCGGTTCGGGGACGAACACGCGCTGGTACGGCAATTTCACACGCCATCGTGTTGCGGAAAACGGTCTTAACAAACCCAAGAAAAAGGAGAAGGACGACAGCACACGCGAATATCAGCGCATGAACACGATCGGAGCTATCGCAAGCGATAACCTGGTCGACTTCGCCGAGCTGCAGTTCATAGAGTAAAGATCTGGCAAGAAGAGCTCATGATTGGACAGCACAGACATTAATCTTTCATGTAGCGGGTATTATCCAGTTTCTGTTCATTTTCATGAGCCAATTTCAAAAGTAGTCAGAATCCAGGAGTCAGGATTCAGAATAAATCCAGATTTGAGTTTGAATTTCATTCTGAATTCTGTCTTCTGACTACTGAATTCCTGCAAAACTCTAGTTTTGCAATTATCTCTCATAACTTTTCACGCTGTCTGCCAGATCAGCTTCCAGCTCCAGCTTGTTTGGATTGATCCTTAGGATGCAAGATCCGTCCGATCCTATTTTTAAATTCAAGAGATCCATGGTGGCTTTTTCACTGGAAAACGAGTTGTTGTCCCAGTAGACGCTAGGTGTGCATCTTATGGTTTCTCCATCAATCGACATCTCGCAAAGGATGCGTACTACCCATCGATACCCGCGTCTGCATCTTACTTTCCTTATCTCTCTGTCGATGCACTTTGCCTTTATATATGTCCAGTTCCTCTTTTTCACCATAATTTTCAACGGAATGGAAATAAGCAGAACAACCCAGCCCAAAACGCCTACGACAATTCCAGGAATGGGGTTGTTCCAATACTTGCCGGTGTATAGGGCCAATCCAATCCCGACAGGGATAAACAGAAGACCAACCAGTCCCATATATCCGGCCCAGTTCTCAAATCCTACCATGACTGGTTTCCCTCCCCGGGCATGTGAAATTTGTTGTATGCGCCAGCCATCATTTGCCATCATGTCCTGGAACTCGCGCAAACTGTTCTGAATACTCATTTTTGCCTTTCAATCCCGCGGCTATGAAGGCGGTCAACCGCCGTCATAGCGAACCGGTTGCTTATAATTTATTTTAGGAAAAGAGAAATGTAATCTATCCCATAAATTACAACAAGTAATCAATATTGACTTGTAATTGTATATATACTGCGTTATTGTCAAAAGTCAAAGTGAAAAGACAAGTATTGCTTGTCCGATATTTTGACCGGGCATAGAAATAAAATTTATTTGAGATTAAAACACCTATAGATACATTAATTATACAATTATGTTCATAGATTTACACTTATCGTGTTTACATTTGATAAATACTGTGATATAGTTAAAAAAAATATGAATTGCGAGGAGAATGTTATGGGCGCCAAAGCTGACAAGATATCGATGGAACTTCTTTCTGACATACAAAACGGGAAAATACCGTTGAATACGCGTCTCCCGACTGAATATGAACTTTGCGAGAGGTTCAAAGTCAGTAGAAATACAGTCAGAAAGGCGGTTGAGTGGCTGGCCGCTGAAGGGAATGTAAAACTGAAAAAAAACTGCGGAGCCGTAGTAGTGTCAAATCCGAAGGACAAGAGCTGGCTCAATACCATATCCGTCATGTTGCCGGGGAAGTTTGAATTCGTTAAGAACATCCAGGATATGATTTTCCAGAAGGATTACGCTACAGGCATGTTTTTCCAGGACGCCTTTGAATGGGATACGGCAAGTGAGGAGAAATTTTTACGGCAGGTCTTGAATCAGAGGCACAGGGCCCTGCTTGCATTCTGCACACCACTGAACAGCAGTGCAAATGAAAAGATACTGGATGAATTGGTCAAGGAAGGTATACGGGTTGTCCATATGGACTTTTACAGCGCATCAATGCCCAAGGGCAATTATTACTTGCCGGATTATGTCCGTGCCGGCAGGACCGCCGCAACCCATCTGATGTTGGCCGGATATGAAAAATTATACTTTTGCGGTTATGAAACCACAGCTCCGTCGGAAATGCTTCTCTTGAAAGGGTTCCTTGAAACCCTTTCAGATATGGGGCGTGGAATTGTGGATAAGCGCGACCTTTTTGCAGACAGCGACTGTGCAAATTATTTTCAGTTCCGGGAATACGGGCACAGCCTTCAGATTGAGAACAATCCCGCGGAATTCATCAGGAAACTTGGTTTGAAAAGCGGAATCTTCTGCGGCACAAAAGTGAGGGCGGCCAAGCTTGTCGGGCTGTTGAGGGAGAACAATATCCGTGTTCCGGAAGATATCGGTGTAATCGGAGCTGAAATGCTCCATGAGTGCAGGGAAGATGACCGGAAGGTGGACCATATCTCTTTCGGCAGGATGAAAATGTTCCAGAGCGTCATAGACGAGGTGACCAAGTTCCATTTTTATGATATACATGAGCTTAACGCCCCTCAGATGATAAGCAACGGGACTTCAAAAAGTAATTGTAACAACAAGGAGTAAATATTATGATTACACCCAGAAGAAGCAAAGTTCTTGACAAGATGCGTGCCGGTGAAACCGCGAACTGCTTTAAGCATAACCTCTCATGCTCCAGGGCGATTGAAATCACAGCCCTGTCCGGTTTTGACTGCGCCTGGGTCTGCACCGAGCATGTGCCCACGGATTATATGGGAATGGAAAAGTCGATACTCGCAGCAAAGGCCCACGACATTGATATCCTCATAAGGGTTTCACGCGGCTCCTACAGCGATCTGATCAGGCCGCTGGAGCTTGACGCCTCAGGCATCATGGTCCCTCATGTCATGAGCGCGGATGACGCCCGCAAAATAGTCTGGCAGACCAAGTTCCATCCGGTCGGACGCCGTCCGGTCGATGGTGGCAACGCCGACGGGCTGTTCTGCAAATTCCCGTTCACTGACTACATCAAGTTCGCCAATCAGAATCGTTTCCTCATCCTCCAGATCGAAGACCCGGAACCCATGGATGAAATCGACGAAATATGTGCGATAGACGGCATTGACATGATCTTTTTCGGCCCCGGCGATTTCAGCCACGGTATTGGCCTTCCCGGCCAGACGGACCATCCAAAAGTCCAGGAAGCCAAAAAACGTGTATTGGAATCCGCACGTAAACATGGGAAATTCGCGGGAACTGTCTGCGGACCATCCACCTTCAAAGAACACAAGGATATGGGCTACCAGTTCCTGACTGTCGGCGCCGACGTGATCGGGCTGGGCAACTACTGCTCGGACATCATCGCCACAATATCCGATACCAAGACTGTCAAGGCTGGCGGAACCTATGCGGGGAAATAAAAAATGAAAAAAGGCATATTGCAGAGTTGGTCATGGGATGACAAGGATGCTCGTGCAGCGGAACAGGTCGCGGCACAGCTTCCAAATACTGTTTTCGATATGCACGCCCATCTGTATCAACAGGCTGACTTGGGGGCTGTCAACCCAGACCTTTCGGCCTCTGGTCCTGCTGTTGCAGATCTTGCTGAATGGCGGAAATCTCTGGCCCGTCTTGTCGGGGGTAGGCGAATCACCGGAGGTCTTTTTTTCCCATATCCCACATCTACATGCAACACGGCAAGAGCGAACGCCTTTCTTGTGAAACAGCTTGATGCCGACCCAAGCTCCAGGGGATTGATACTCGTGACTCCGGACATGACCCGTAAGGAAGCCGAAAAACTATTGGAGCATGCTCAAATTTCCGGCTTCAAGCCCTACCATGTTTTCAGTTCATGCAAACCGACATTTCAGGCGCCTCTTTCGAGCTACCTGCCCGACTGGGCCTGGGAACTTGCGAACGAACGTAGCCTGCTCATAACCCTGCACATGGTCCGCGACCGTGCGCTCGCCGATAAGGACAACCAGCGCGAAATAGTGGAGAACGCCTCCCGTCATCCAAACGCCCGTCTCATTCTGGCACATGCCGCACGAGGCTTTCACTCTAAAAACACGGTTGAAGGACTTCCATCGCTACGCGGACTGGAGAACATATGGTTCGACGCCTCCGGCATCTGCGAACCTGCGGCAATAGCCGCCATCATCAGCGCTTTCGGACCGCGCCGACTCCTATGGGGCAGCGATTTCCCGGTCAACGAACTGCGCGGGAAATGCGTGACTATAGGGGACAACTTCGCCTGGATCAACCCCGAAAGGGTGGATGTTGTGCCCGGATCTCCGGCGGTACATCCGTATCCGGTTGGAATCGAAAACATACAAGCCGTGCTAGATGCAGCCGATCAAACCTGTTTAAACAAGGAGGACCTTATGGACATATTCGAAAATAACGCAAGACGCATCCTGGACATGAAACCCGGCGATGGCAACAAGACCCAGGCTCTCTACAAGCATGCATGCACCCGGATTCCGGGTGGAGTGCAACTGCTGAGCAAACGGCCTGAAATGTTCGCCCCTAACCAGTGGCCCGCTTATTTCCGCGAGGCGCGCGGCTGCGAGATATGGGATCTGGACGACCGCCACTACTATGACATGGGAATCAACTCGGTTGGAGCATGCATACTCGGTTATGCCGATCCCGATGTCTCACGCGCCGTAGAACGCCGCATACGGATGGGTTCCATCTCCTCGCTCAACCCGCCGGAGGAAGTGGAATTGGCCGACAGGCTCTGCGAAATCCATCCATGGGCCTCCAAGGTGCGCATGGCCCGGACAGGCGGGGAACTGGCTGCGGTCGCTGTCCGCATCGCCCGTGCAACCACGGACCGCTCGGCCGTGGCGATCTGCGGATACCATGGATGGGCGGACTGGTATCTCGCCGCGAACATGGGAAACAACGATTCACTCCGCGGTCATCTGCTGCCGGGGCTCGATCCCCTCGGCGTACCACGCGAACTCCGCGGGACCAATTTCCCTTTCACCTACAACGACAAGGCGGGACTGACGAAGATCATAAAGGAGCACGGTTCGAATCTTGCGGCCGTTGTAATGGAGACTTGCCGGAACAATGATCCCGAACCTGGCTTCCTTGAATTCGTCCGCGAGGAGACCCGCAAAGCCGGAGTGCTCCTGATCTTCGATGAGATCACGATCGGCTGGCGCCTGCATCATGGTGGGGCGCATCTCAGGTTCGGCATTGAACCGGACATGGCATTGTTCGCCAAATCCCTCGGCAACGGTCATCCAATAGCGGCCGTGATTGGAACGGACGCGGCGATGGAAGGGGCAAACACCAGTTTCATCAGCAGCTCATACTGGACCGAGAGTGTCGGCCCTGTTGCCGGCTGCGCGACCCTGCAGAAGCTTGCCGACATTGATGCGGTCGGGATTGTTGCACGACAGGGAGCAAAGCTCCAGAAGATCCTGCGCGATGCCGCGGCAAAGCACAAAATCCCTGTGACGGTCAAAGGATATCCGTGCCTGCCTTCGTTCTCGTTCGACCATGCGGATGCAAACGCCATCAAGACCCTGTATATCCAGAACATGCTTGAAAAGGGGTTCCTTGCGGGGTTGCTGACCTTCGTGACCGTGGCGCATACGGATGCAGTGCTGGACAAATTCGCTGCCGCCCTCGATGAATCATTCGCGGAGCTGGCCGACGCAATCGCAAAGAACGAAGTGAAAAAAAGACTGAAGGGACCCGAGGCTCATCAGGGTTTCCGCCGTTTAATTTAACGTGTAGGAGATTGTATTTTCCAGTTATTTATGATTGCGCAGCAATCTTTTGGAGTGCGCGGTGTCAGCCGCGCTTTTGGATTGTCTTAAAGCGGCGCTTACACGCCGCACTCCGAAAGACGCTATGCGTCAAAATAAGATGATTAAAAATCTCAATTTTTAAAGGATCGCAGGTTTTCATACCTGCGGAAATCTAGCTCAAAGAAAGGGACAAATATGAAAAAGACTCCTCCTGCTCCAGTGCTCGGACTTTTCTCACTCAAAGGCCGTGTCGCCCTCGTCACTGGCGGTGCCGGAATGTACGGCCGCCAGCTGGTGGCCGGCATGCTCGAAGCCGGAGCCAAAACCTTCGTGGCCGCACGCAACATTGAACCCCTGAAAGTCATGGAGGCTGAAGCCCGTGCAAAAGGTCAGGATCTCACCGCACTGTCATTCGATCAGGCTGATGAGGCGTCTATTTTCCGACTTCGCGACGAGATTCTCAATATAGCCGGTAAATGTGACGTGCTTATCAACAACGCTGTCACTCGCCCCATGCTGAAAGCCGGATGGAATGACGAACTCTCCACGTTTGATGATAGCATGAAGGTGAACGCCACCGGACTTTTCGCCATCACCCGCGCATTCGGCGATGCCATGGCCGAGCGTGGAGGAGGATCAATCGTGAACATCGGATCCATGCATGGAATCATTGCACCTGATCCGTGGCTCTACGAGGGAACCGCACACTCCGGATGGTACCCGGACTATTTCTTCCATAAGGCGGGAATGATCAACTTCACCCGATTCACGGCCAGCTATTATGGATTGAAGAATGTACGCTGCAACTGCGTGGCGCCCGGAGGATACCAGACAGAGAAGCACGACAAACGCTTCCTGGAGAACTTTGCAAAAAAAACTATGCTCGGACGCATGGCCAACGACAACGACCTTAAGGGAGCTGTCGTGTTCCTGGCTTCTGATGCCGCGGCCTACATCACCGGCGCCACACTTCCGGTGGATGCCGGGTACACGGCCAAGTAGGAATTTGGAGATTTGGAGATTGAGTGATTTGGAGATTGGAAAGGAGTGATGCGGATTTAGCAGGCGGACAAGCTCGAAATTCGAATATCGAAATCCGAAACAAATTGGAAATTAAATTAATCTTAAATGTTTCAAACATTATTTTGAGAATTAAGGCCTCTATTGTTTCGTATTTCGTGCTTCGAATTTTATATGCAGTAGACTTGTGAAAAATATTTACTATCAGGGAATATATATACATGCCACACGTAAGTGAACCGTTCGTCATCTATCGTTCCGACGACTATTATACCGCGCATTCCTCGGTATGCCGAACAGGCAACGGTGATCTCCTGGTCTCGTTCCGGCGCCAGCCCAACCATAGGAGGGAAGGGCGCTGGAACATGCACATTGATGCAGACAGCGAGATCTGCGTAATTCGCAGCTGCGATGGTGGCAAAACCTGGTCGGAAGCAGTCTGCGTGCATTACAAACCCGGAATTGGTGATAATGATCCAATCCTGACCAGCCTGTCGGACGGACGTATACTCCTGACATTTTTCAACTGGGGTCTGTCCGATGTTCCAACACGTGAGGATGCAGGCGGCCCCAATTTCACCCGCGACTACCACCGCAAGCAGCCCGGGAATCCATGGCCTGGAATTTTCCGCATGTTTGGCGCCCGCATCATGCACTCTGACGACAATGGGAAAACCTGGTCTGCGCCGCGCCGGGTCACGCTGCCCGAGAGTTTCCACGGCGGACGCTGCGCTATTCAGGGACATGTGGCAGAACTTCCCAACGGCGATCTTCTCCTTCCGGCATATGCAACCACCGGGCCGAAGGATCCGATGAACTCCGTGATCCTATGCAGCCATGACCGCGGCATGAGTTTCGAGTTCCAGGCAATTGCAGGAGGTGGCGGCGCCAATGCACCTCATGGGCTGGACGAACACACGCTGCTGCATCTGGCCAACAACGATGTAGTTTCTTTCATCCGTCCGGCGGGTGATCCGACACAAAACCTGTGGATGAGCCGTTCCCGCGACCAAGGGAAAACCTGGTCTCTGACGAAGGTGGACGGAGTCAAAGGAGTTCCTCAGAAAGCTCTTCAGCTGCAGGATGGCCGGGTACTGCTGGTGTATGGCTACCGCTTCTCACCAGACTGGGGAGTTCGTGCACGCATACTCGATCCGGACTGCAAAAATATTGCATCAGCCGAGGAAATAGTCATATGCAGGCACGGTTCCAGCGCAGACCTGGGATATCCAGATGCAGTAGTAGTCAGTCCTGGAAGAATACTCGTAGTATATTACATGAGCGATCCTGTATCTGACGGACACATAGAAGCGTCATGGATGGATTTATGAATAAAACATTTCAGCTTTTTTGACCAAATAAGGATTTTTACCACATAAGTATGTTGGGCTTTCTGTGTCCGCCGTAGCATCTTAGCGAAGGGGGAAGCCCGACATTTCCAAGGAGTGCAATAATTATGGGAAATAATACAAATGACCTGCCTTCACCAATCCCGGTCAGCAAACAACGTCTCATCAAGGATCTGTCCGAATTGGGAGTACAGCGCGGAGACATCCTCTTCGTGCATTCTTCGCTCAAGAG
The DNA here is from genome assembly GCA_964540865.1 of uncultured Victivallis sp. Classification (GTDB taxonomy): domain Bacteria; phylum Verrucomicrobiota; class Lentisphaeria; order Victivallales; family GWF2-50-93; genus GWF2-50-93. The sequence goes on along the minus strand of CAZION010000026.1, from coordinate 21,609 downwards.
TCTAGGTCCCGTCGATGGCGGAGCAGCGACCGTGATCGCCGCGCTTGAACAGGCTATTGCGCCGGAAGGGCTGCTCCTCATGCCATCATTCAACCTGGTGGACAAGGACAAACGAGCCAGCACCTGGAATATCGACACAACCCCGTCCACAGTGGGATATCTCACTGAATTTTTCAGACTGATGCCGGGAACTGTACGTTCAAATCATTACTCTCACTCGGTTGCCGTGCGTGGCAAAAATTCAGAGGAGTTCGTGGCCGGGCATCTGCTTTGGGAAGGTCTTGAGGCGCCATGGGATCTGGCGCCATGGGGACGCACCTTCGGAAAACATTCACCATATGTCAAGGCATACGAAAACGGTGGCAAACTTCTCATGCTCGGAGTGGACTACCATTCCTCAACGTTTGTCCATCTAGTGGAAACTCTCCTCTGGAACGAACACCTCAAGACAAATCCCAAGGCGGAATACATCTTCTTGTACCGGGAGAAACTTGGCGAACACTGGGACAGGGTCGGAAAGATAAGCCGGGGTCTCGTCGGCAATGCAGATTGCCGGCTTTTCAGCATAAAAAACTTCGTTGACACACTCCTTGATCTGGTTCGGAGCGAACCTAAGAAGTGGACCAAATGGGGGAATTGAGAATCGATTAGACCATGCTAACTCTGAGTCTGTTCACTAAATTCAGGGTTGCATGAGATTCCGGCTGAAGAAGTATGTTGGGATTTAGCCCGGCAATGTTTTAAATTTTAAACCGAAGAGTGTCGGGCTAAAGCCCAACATACTTTTATCGAATTTAATCAATATAGGAGATATCATCATGAGAAGAGCTTTCGCCATCATTACGGTACTGATTGTCGCCTTCTTCTTCGTACAATCAAGCCAGGCTGCGGAACGGCTCCTTCCCGGCAAGAAATTCGTATACAAACAGTCCGGAGGCAAGGACCAGGAACTGGAGGTGTATTTTCCCCCGAACCACGATCCGTCAAAAGCCAAAGTTCCGGGAGTGATCCTGTTTCACGGCGGCGGGTGGCGAGGCGGTGGCATGGGGCAGTTCAGTTACGTATGTCAATATTTCGCGAGCCGCGGCTTGGTTGCCGCCACTGCGAATTATCAGACTATTCCGATAAAATCACCGGAAAATCCAAACAAAATCGTCTGCATAACCGATGCGAAGAGTGCTATCAGATGGATGAAACAACATGCCGGAGAGTTGGGAATGGATCCAAATAACCTTATAACAGGAGGCGGATCGGCGGGCGGGCATATCAGCGTCCTAGCCACAAACAATCCCGGACTGAACGATCCGTCCGATCCCAAGGACATCGACACTTCCGTGGTCGCATATCTCCTGTTCAATCCCGCATTCGGAGGCAACGGCGACAAGGAAAGCGCCGAAGTCGATGCATTGAAACATGTCAAGGCCGATTTCCCTCCAGCCATTGTCTTTTTTGGGACTGGAGACGGATGGAAAACAGGGTGGTCTGATCTGCAGAAGCGCCTCAAGGAAGTCGGTGCCACCTCCAAAATTGAGACTTGGTTCGCCAAGGACAAGCCTCATGGCTACTGGGATAATCCCGAATGGAGCGATCTCAACCTCATCGAGGCTGACCGATTCCTCGTATCACTCGGTCTGCTGCAAGGGGAAACTACCCTCAAACCGGTTGCAGGCAGTGAAAAGAAGCTGATCAAAACCGAGAAGTAGTTTTTTTGGAATAATGAAGATTCCGCTGAAGCCGGTACTCCAAACGCCGTGTTGTGAATTTGATATTAAAATATAAAGTTAATGCTTTTCTTGAATATTGGCCTTAAGACTTAAAATAATAATGATAAGCATAAACCTGCAAGATAAAGCGTTTGGAGTACCGGCTTTAGCCGGAATATTAAAAGCCATCATCCTAACGGCGATCCAAAAAAGTTGCAGCCTCCGGCCGCCTAATTTAGGAACTTAAAAAATGTAGGGCTCCCTTCGACAAGCTCAGGAAAGGAAAGCCCAACATGCTTTTAATAATCAGTAAGGGCGTGCCGAGATCTCACGTTTGAAAACTGGCGCTTCCTTCCCCACTTCAAATCCGCCAACTTTATCGCACCAGACGAAGGTCTTGATGATTTTCTCCCTTGGAATCCATACAGCGCAGACCGCAACAACATTTGGTGAAACAACTGTGTCAAGCACCTGCACCTTCGTATCCTCACGCGAAACCCGCAGCTGGAATTTTGATGTCGGGGCAAACTCGATGATGTACGGTTCTTGCGCGGCTCCCATTAATTCTGCACTGCGCTTGGGCCGTCCTTTGGCTGCAAATGTACCGGGTTCAACTGGCTTCCATCCATTGCCGTCATTATATTCAACGAGGATCTTTTTCGGATCTTGGACCGCATATTGCGTTTCTACCCGCGGAGCTACACTTTCCCCATCAACCTTGTTTGTACGCAAAAGCGTCGCGCTCCAGCGGAGCACTCCATCCTTTCCGCACTCTATCGTTTCATTCTGTACATGGTCTGGAATGTTATCCCAGGAGCCATAATTGGTCTCCCCCTTGAGCTGAATCTGATTTGCAGAAGGCGTACCCACTAGGTCGAACAGATCGCTGCCGGGTGTGACCATGGATTTTTCCAGGGCAACCTTGTCTCCGCACAGGACCTGCCACAGATGTTCTATTCCCTGGTTGGGTGCGATCTTCGCAGTCATGTTTCCGCCTTTCAGGAAATACAGAGGTCCTCCGTGCCACGACAGCATCCGCCGTGTCTGGATGATCGGGCTGGACGACTCTGACACGCCGCTGCCACGCGCGGCCTTTGCCAGAATACGTGCCCGTTCGAAAGTGTCGGAGCCGCCCTTTGCCTTGTCAATGTCGGCTCGGATCAGACGGCCATCCTTCTCAATCAGCGTACCCTTGATCCACAACTCCCGGGCTTCCAGGGAGGCTGCCACTTCATGTACACGCTGCAAATAGACTTTATTTTCATCACCCTGCGCTTTGGATACAGCACGCACCAGCGCCGCTTTCATTTTTGAAACGACTTCAGACGTGAGATACGCTGGGTTGGGATTGTACTCATCTGTCATTAGTTTAACCGGTGTGCGCGAAGAGTTCTCAAGGATGTTGATGTAATTCATGACTTCCTGTGAGGCCGGACCGTAATAACCGTCGCAGAATTCCTTGATTAAAACTTCAATGTCAAGACCGGGATTCCACATCAGCTTTCGCCAGACATAGTTTTTGACAAGCACCAAGTCTCCGCCGGTGGAGGAGTAGTTGCCCTGAATCAAAAGTCCGCGCGCTCCAATGCGGTGGTAGTACTTTATGTTCTGCGCCATAGCGCGCAGGTTCGGTGTCGGCATCATATAGTTGATATAGTTAGTACCATAATCCCAGATTAGCAGGCGGCCCGGAGCAATCCTGGCCCATTGTTCGATGCCATGCTTCATTCTCCGGTTGCCAGCAAAAACTTTTATGGAGAGTTCCTTCGCGGTATCATTTTTTTTCTGCGCCAGTTCCTCCAGACGCGCGGCCAAACCAGCGGCCTGTTCTTTGGCAGCTTCTTCCTTACGCTTGGCAATAATAATGGCATTTTGCTTCGCGACTTCCTCTTTGCGCGCTTCCTGGGCTGCGGCAAGCTGCCGCGCAGCTTCTTCCTTACGTTCAGCCTCTGTAAGGTTCTTGCCGGCTTTCTTCTTGTCCGCAGCCAGATTGACCGCTTTTGCGGCATCATCGGCTTTCTTCTTATCTTCAGCAGCCTTGGCTGCTTTTGCGACTTCCGCATCGGCGGCCTTCTTTTTGTCTGAGGCAGTTTTAGCTGCATCTGCATCGTCATCATCATCATTTGCTGCTGGAATACGTTCGGCATAGTCGGGAATATCTGCGACAGAATCCTCGACTTTTGAATCTCCTGCCGCCTCTTCGATTGAAAGAGTGATCCCATAACGCAGGCGTGGAAGCCATATATATACATTCTCTGCAGGCTTCATGTTCTGCGGCGGCCTGTCAGTGCTCATATATGCGAAGGTTCCAATTTTCGCGGCCGGATACTTCTTCGATATAATCTCTCTTGTCTTATTCATAAGCTGAAGCAACCCAGCGACCGAGGCTCCGCGCCGGTCACCATCCGGATCCGTCCAGGCTTCACTTTCATAGAGATTTATACTCTCCGGAGACTGATCAAGTCCTCCATACCAGTCGCCCTGCCCGGCAAAATAAAGGAAATCTTCCAGGTTCCCGTTGCGTTTGAAGATCTCCCTTTCCAAGGCTTCAGCTAAATCCTCCGACATGCCGGGAGCAAGATAATTGAAATGGATTACACCGCCATTGAAGTCTCCGACATCCTTGGCGACGCGACGCCCCTTGAAAGTTATCTCTCCGGTCTTCTTGTCCTTTGTCTCAACATAAGGCCAGTATTCCGGTTTTTTCTCGGCATACGGTGCGAGCAGGTTGTACATGTTGTGGTTGCCTGTCGGCTGGAATGTACCCCTGCTGCGCGTTTTCCAGATCATATTGTTCTTGCCGGTCTGCGCTTCCATGTTGTATAAGTCATGCATCAGAAAAGGAGGAGAGCTCTTGATGTCCAGCTGTCCAATTTTAATCTCCGGCTTAGATGGCACGAACTCCGAGTCATATGCCCACCAGCGGCATCCAAGCACATCTTCGAGGAATGAATAGACTCCGTAAAGCGTCCCCTGACGTCCGCCACCGCATATGAAAAGCTTCTGACCCTCGGTCCTGATGATGAAACCGTCTTTCCCAAGCTTTTTAGCCTCAGTCTGGATTGCCTCGGGACACGCTTGACCAACTACTATCGCCGCTTCTGGAATATCTTTGATGCCGTGAATGCGTTTTACATCTTTGCCGCAGATTTGTTTCAGATACTTTGCCAGCTCGTCGGCCGCCTGTCTTATTTCTCGGAAGGATATCTGATATTCTTCGAAAGCGGCTTTCAATGAATAGTATTCCTTCCATTCGGGAGCATCCCATGGGATTGTTGCGGCCGGGGCGACCGGCGGTTTTACCAGAGCCGGCTGGGCAATTGAGACAACTGGTATCGGCGATGATTCACCGTTGGCTATCACAAAGCTGTTCTGGGCAAACACTGGGCTCGCCTGCAAAAATACTGCAATGGTCAAGCCGATAAAAACTTGTCGGATATTCATGGATAATCTCCCTTTTTGGGCACTGGTTTAATGATTATGCAATTATCTTTTTCCCATTCTATTATATGACATAAAATAATATATTCAAGTTCAATAAGAACAATAAATATACAATTTCATTTAAAATATGTTTTATTTATCTTGACATCTTTTTTAATTGTGATATAATTGATGTCAAAGGTGACCTGAATAATAGGAACACAAGGAGATTTTCATGAGCAACGGGAAAAAAATGAATTACAAGTCTTCTAATTCTGTCTTCACACTTATCGAGCTCCTGGTAGTAATTGCGATCATCGCAATCCTTGCGGCGATGCTCCTGCCGGCACTGAAAAACGCAAAAGATCAAGCTAAAAAATCTCTATGTGTCGGAAACTTAAAGCAGATCGGATTGGCGGTCACGATGTACGCCGGCGACTTCAATGATGACTGGCCATCGCCTATGCAGTACAACCAAGGATTCTGGGCAACTTCTTCAAATCCTCGACAGATAGTAGGGTTTGGACTTCTCTATGATAACAACTATTTGAGAAGCTGGCAGTCATACTATGATCCTGGGGCCGAGACACGTGCGACTTATCACATAATAAATAGCAAAGAAAGATTCGAGTACGATCTTTATATTGACGGAAGACCCGCAATCACTCACGGACCACTTCGAGTCACATATGACTTGAGCAGACCGTACGATTCGGGTACTGGTCTATCTGTAAATTATAATACAAGCAGTACTTATCCCAATGACTCCTACTACATAAACGGCAAATTATCAAAAAATGTCGGATCATTTCCAAACTCATGGGGGCCTTTAAGATTCTATATGGCAACCTGTATGCAGGATGAGAATTATGCCACCGGAAACGCCTCCCTTGACGTCCTGTGCCATAATGCAATGGGCAGCAACATTGTGGGCTTTGACGGTTCTGTCAAGTGGGTCAAATTCAATTTCCGCGCCTGTTTCCCTCGACCTACCGAAATAAAGATCACTGGTAGCGATCTGGCAAAAAAAGCTTTCCTTTGCGGGACAGATTAAGATTTTCAAGGATCGTTTTCCTTCTGAGTGGCTGAGCGCAAAAAAAGAATATCCAAGTGAATTAGTGCGTTAATCTGGGTATATTAATTTCTTTCCCCCTGCCAGTTTACCTGGCGGGACATGAAGATTGTTGAGCTAATAACCACGCCATTGTCCTTACTCCAATCTTTGCCTCCAGCGGGGTAAACCCACTGGGGGCAAATTCCCCTTGCTTACAGTGTGCTTCTAGTGGTCGTTGCAAATTGGCGCTTACTTTTTATGGATAATCTAACATAGGAAACCGAAGGTTTTGAGGTTTTCGGGATTAATAGGAGTAAGTGATTAATTTATCTCTACGCATGAAATGCGTTAGGCAATAAAGCCTATGGTTTCAACCATAGGTATTGAATCCAAAAATTTGTTTTGCCCTGAAGGGGCAGAGCATACTCCGTCCCTACAGGACGAATCATTTTTCCATATATGTCCTGTGGTTGGAACCATTCTTCTGTCAATTCTGGCCGGACATACCCGTTACTGACAGATGTACAAGAATCCTCAGCCGCAAACATTATCCATAAAAATAATTTCTTCTTCTTGACAAATAAAAAACATTGATTAATGTTTATTGTTACAAGTAACGAAATATCTATTAATTATTGATTCCGGATGCGAAAGCAGAAAAACAAAGGAGGCCATCCAAATGATGATTCCGAAAAAGCTACAGTCTGAATATCTTCAGTTTATGATAGGGTGTGTGATGCTTATGTTTTGTGGTTCCGCAAATGCAGGGACAGTGCAACTTTTAGGGGGAGACTCGCCGTCGGCGCCGATTGTCACCAGCATGCCGGTCAGCCTGCCGGAACTGAAAGACGCCGAGCGACGGAAGCTGGGCGCGGCGGAGCTTGAAAAGCGGAGACAGGCTGAGATTCACGCCCAGGTTGTCGCTGACTTGGTATATCATTTGGAAGCAATGACCGGCCGGAAACCGGCAGTGCTGGTTACGGATGATATCGCAGCTGTGCCGACCCCGGCTATTGTACTGGGGGACCTGGCTCAGAAACTGGGTGCGGAACCGCAATACAAGACTGCGATGGGCGAATCATTCCGGTTGCTGACCCGTGACGGGAGGGTATTGATTGGCGGGGAAAGCATTTACGGTGTGGCGCATGGGATCTACGAACTGTTGCGCGAGCTGGGCTGCGACTGGATTTTCCCCGGCCGGGAGGGTGAGGTAATTCCGCGGTGTGAAACCATCGTCGTCGGGCAGCTGGACCGGGCCAAAAAGCCGGCGTTTGAAGTACGTGCTCCCTGGTATAGTGGCGGCACAAAGATTGTTACCGCCGCGGAAGTCGCTGAATTCAACCAGTGGAAAATCCGCCAGCAGCAGACGCAGTCCCAGTATCGGCAACATCCCACCTTCATGGGTGGCGGACATTATTGGGGCGAGTTGCTTAAACGCTACAAGGATATTCTGGAAAAGAACCCGGAAATGAGAGCGCTGACCCGCAAGCCTGACGGCAGTCTTGAACGCACTTGGCAGCAGCTTGAACCCATGAATCCGCAGGTGGTTGACCTGGTCGTCCAGGACATACGGGACATGTTCAAGAATAATGGCTGGCCCAATGATTACGCCGTGTCTCTAAGCATCGGTCCGAACGACGGCCCCGGGTATTCGGTTTCCCCGGAATCGCTAGCCGGCGGCGCCGGGCGCTTCGAGCCAATCACCGGCGATCTTGACCAGACCGATGTCATGGTGCTCTATACGAACCGCGTACTGGAACGCCTGGAGAAAGAATTCCCGAATCTGTACCTGGGCTGGTATCTCTACAGCGTGCATGGCGATTACCCGATGCGTTACCAGCCGCATCCACACCTTACGATTAACATTGCCGACATCACATATTCGCGTTTTCACAGCCTGCTGGACACCCGCAGTCCGACCCGCAATTATTACCGGAATGTACTGGAACAGTGGGGTAGTCTGCACAAGAAACAAGGCAATCCCATGTCGTTCTACGGTTATAACTGGAACCTGGCCGAAAACCTCATGCCATACAGCAAACTGAAAATCTGGGGTCAGGACCTGCCCTACTACCAGCGACTGGGAGTGATCGGGCACAACAACGAGCAGGACAAGGCCTGGAGCATTCTGGGACCGCACGACTATCTGATGGCGCGCCTGGGCTGGGACATAGACCTCGACTGGCACGAGGTGTTAAAGACATATTGCCGGCTGGCCTTCGGTGCTGGCGGGCCGTTCATGGAGCAGTATTATCTGAACCTGATCGAAACCCAGGAAGCGGCCGGTTATGAAGCCGGCGGCTACGGCGCAATCCACTTGATTTTCACCCGTGATTTCATCAAGACTTCCCGGGAATTATTTGCCAAAGCCGCAACTGCGGCGGCGACTGATTTTCACCGGCGCAACGTGGACTACTTCAGCCAGCCGGTAACCGCCCTGGAGCTGTATCTGAATTTTCATGAGGCCATCACCGGGTTTGATTTTGTCCGGGGCAAGGCGGCCTATGAGGCGATGATCGCCCACTGGGACAAATACTCGGAGAAGAATTCACATCTGGTCTCCCGTTATGGTCGCCGGTACATGGAAACCTGGCTATTCAAACCGTTCATCGAACAGGCGCACAAATATTCCAGCGGCGCCTACCAGTTGCTATATGCCATTCCGGACGAACTGCCGACGATTCTTGATCCGCATCTCAGTGGCCAGTTCATGGGTTTTTACCGGCCCGAACTGCGCGAAACCGGCTGGATGAAGACAAAGACCTGGTCCAGCACCTGGGAGGCCCAGGGGCTGGGGCCGTATCGCCAAGGGGCGGTCTGGTACCGGATCAGTTTTGATCTGCCCAAAACCGCCGCCGGCGCTGACGGCATAGGCCTGTTTGTCGGGGCGGTCGAGGACGAAGTCAATGTCTGGTGCAACGGTACCTATATCGGCCGCGGCCGTGGTTTCATCCGCCCGCTTGTCTTTGACCTGACCGGACAGGTGCGTTCAGGGGACAAAAACCTAGTGGTCATCCAGGTAATCCGCAACGGCATGTTGAACGAACTATGGAGGGGCGGGCTGATGTATCCCAGCTTTATCTTCTCCGGCCCGCGCCTAGCAGCAATCGCCCCGCAGACAGAGCCGCTGTACCGCATCCTGCCCGGCGGCTCACGGGAACTGATTAAACCGTAAACAAATATTTCAAAAACAATGTCAACACACACACAACACAAGTTTCCACCTTCGGGAATCAACTACTTCTGGTTCCTGAACGATTATTGCGACGATGCGGCGATTGATCGGCAGATCGCCGGATTCCACCGGGAACGGGTCGCTGCAGTCTGCCTGCACCCGCGTGACGGCTTGCTGCTGCCATACGGCAGCACAGACTGGTTCGCCTTTGTCCGGCGGACTGCGGAAAAACTGGCGGCCAAGGGCATTGAGGTGTGGATTTATGACGAGGATCCGTATCCCAGCGGCAACGCCGGCGGGCGGCTGGCTCTCGACCACCCGGAGCTGGTTGCCAAGACCATCGTCATGCACAAGGCAGTTCCGGAAGCAATAGATGCACATGGCCTGTGGTGTTTTCCGGCCAAGGGCAGCCTGCTGCTCTGCGGATTGTTCAGCGAAGAGCAGACGACTCTGAACCTCGACTTGACGGAGCGCGTCGGCATGGTAAGGCGGACCTGGGAGGAGCTCAAAGGCTGGGACAGCAGGTTTTACTATCCGGCGACCCCTCTTTATATCTGCGACAGGGCCATGGCCAACAACCCGGAATATGCCGTACAGTCGGGCAAAGTCCCGGCGGGCCAGGTGCTGGTGGCCTTTACGGTTGAAAACACGCATTGCGAGCGCTGGAACTATTACGTTGACTCTTTAAACCCGCAGGCAACCGCAAAGTTCATCGAATACACTCACGAAAAATACCGGCGGCACGTCGGGGACATGTTTGGCAAAGAAATAACCGCCATTTTCACCGATGAGGCAAAATACCACAGTTATACACCTTGGACACCTGGCCTCGCAGAAGATTTTCAAGCTTGCTACGGCTACGACCTGAAACCGCGCCTGTTTGAACTTTTCTCGGATGTCCTGACCACTCGGGGCATGCTTACAAGGCTGAATTACCGGGAATGGTGCGGCAACCGTTTCGAACAGGCCTGGCTGAAGCCAGTGGCCGCCTGGTGCAGGAACAACAATCTGGCCATGATCGGCCATTTGAGCCCTGAGGAGGATCCGGTCTCCCAGGCAGGCGCGATTTCCAACCTGATGCCGTTGCAGAAGCATTTTTCGCTGGCGGGACTGGATTTGATCATTCCGGCGGTCGGCGACAGTCGGCATCCGCTGCTCAACATCAGCATTGTCTCCGCGGTTTCCGCCGCACAACAGCAGCAGATGCCCGGAGTGATGAGCGAATCACTGGCATGTTCAGGCAGAGACTTCACGGTGGCGGGTATCCGCCGCATCCTGAACTGGCAGACCGTGATGGGCATGACCACCCCGGTGGTGCACGGAGCGTTCCATTCGCTGCGGGCAGAGCGCGAATATGAATGCCCGCCGGACTTTTCACCCAGCTCCAGGTTTGGCGATGCCTTGGCACAATTGCATACCGAGCTGGCGCCAATCCAAGACATGCTGCTCGGCGCAACCCAGCTCGCGCCGGTGGCGGTACTTTGGCCGATAAAATCTTTCCAGCTCTTCAACCGGCCATGGCAGGCGGAATGCGGCGGTCTGCGCGCAGAATTGACCGATTTGATCCTGGCCTGCCTGGAAGCACAGGTTGGAGTCCACCTGCTGGACGAGGCTGATCTGCTCTGCGGCAAAGTGACTGACGGCTCGCTAACCATCGGCAACGCCAGCTATACGCACATCATCATTCCAGGTTCAACCTTATGGAAACAAGAGACCTGGGATCTGCTGGTGCAAGAGGACGGCAGAGGGTTCAAGGTCTATCAATACGGCACCCGTCCAAAATATCTTGAAGCTCCGGCGGACATCAGGGAAACCGGCGAAAACAATTTTGCCGAACTTTCCGCAGGGGACATAAAAACCAAATTGCCGCGGCTGCTGAAACTGCAGGCGGCAGATGCCGGCAACATCCGTGTATCTGGCTGGCGTAAAGACAACGACCGCTTTTTCCTGCTTTGCCAGCTTGCCGACGGATTCCAGGAAGTGGTGGTAAACAGCGAAAAATTACAATTGTCCAGCCAAAACATAACAATCATAAGCCTCAACCAAAAGGAGTGTCTATGAATTATCCCACAGATGGATTGCAAAAACCGGACCGGTCAAGATTCACCCTTATCGAACTGTTGATTGTAATTGCGATCATCGCAATTCTTGCAGCCATGCTCCTGCCAGCCTTGAGCAATGCGAAGGAAAAGGCCAGGCAAATTAACTGCATGGGCAACCTCCGCCAAATCGGACTGGCTTTGATGGGCTATGCCGAAGACAATGATTCCGGACTGCCAGACGGGCATGACGGCTATTCCATCCGGATTGCGCCCTACTGGCCAGGCAATCTTTACGGTCCTTACACCACACTGAAAGCAGATTATGGGATCAGTGACAACCTGGCATGGTGCCCGTCTGCGTCCGACCCCGCCCTGATAAATCCCGGAGCAGTACTGGCCTGGTTCAAGGGTTGGAGAATAGGGTATATGCCTTACTATTATATCGGGGGGAATGCGTCAAATCCGGGAGCTGGCAACTGGAACGGCTGGCTGACTGGCAGTCGGTTTCCGCTGTTCGATCCCGCCAATTATGCCAATACGATCGGTCCGACACCAAACCTTAAATTGGTTGGCAATGCGTCCGTCCGTCCACTGATGTGGGATATCGCCTATTACGAAGATGACACAACTCCCTGGAATGATGTATCCAATCATTACATTTACAAGCCATACCGGAGCAACCATGCCAACCGGGATGGTTCGGGAACTGGGGAAAACCTTCTGTATGTGGACGGCCACGCCGAATGGCGGAAACTGAAAAACGGATTTGGAATCCATTTCTTTTCCGACTACTATGACCGATCCTACTATTGACGGACGAACAAACAGCCCGAAAAGCCGGCGGGCTACACCGGCAAGGAGAATACATGTGGTATAATATACTAGTAATTCGGCAGCGTTTTCTGAATGTGGGGCTGTTTGTGTCATTATGCCTATGCCTGTCAGCCGTGACGGTGGCGGCCCCCGCCGGGGGCTCACCACAGGGTAAGGAGTTTCCGGTTCGTGACGGCGATGTATGGGTAATGACAGGCGACAGCATTACATGGCAAAACCTCTACACCGTCTATCTCGAGGCATTCATCCGTGCCCGCTACCCAAAGCTGAAGTTTGTTGCCGTCAATTCGGGTAAGAGTGGAGAAGTCTTCATCCAGGGCGTAATCCGTTTTCGTGACACCATAGCGGCCTATAAGCCGACATTGGTCACCGTGAATTACGGCATGAATGACCATACCAAGGTGTTTCCCGGCGATCAGGATTTTCTGGACAAGGCCAATAGCGCACCACAACGGTTCGTGTCCGCCGTGCAGGCAATGGGAGCCCGCCTGGTAGTATGCAGCGCCTCGCCCCTGATCGCTCCCGCCGACTATGCCACCGACGCCGGGCGCTACCAGTTGGGCCAGTCAGCCAACGTCCCGCCCGGATGGCGCTCCAATCCGGTGAACCGGCTGTTTGCAGAAAAAATGCGCCTGCTTGCCGAACGCAACAAAATCCCATTTGCAGATCAGATGACGCCATTACAGACGATCTGGGGGGCCAATTACAGCCTTGACCGCGTGGCCGCCATGCGCCACGCCCTTCGAGGTTTGCTGGATCCTGACCCGGCAGGGGGAATCCCCCGCGACATTGGCACGCTCCTGTTCAAGTCGCTGAAACCGTTCCTGGACGACCAGTCCCTAGTCAGACAGATGCCCATTCCCGACAAAGAAAACATGCTGCGGCAGTGGCAAGTTTTCAAAGTCGCCAAGGACGCAAAGACGGAAGAATTCCGGCAATATTTGCGTGGCTGGGTGGCGCAAGTGGATGCCGCCACGCCTCCCTTTGTTCAAGTAAGCGGCTATACCAATTCCGAACGGCCAACCGACCTGATTCACCCAAATGAGGCCGGGCATCTGTGCATGGCCGCAGCACTCCTGAAAGCGTTCAAGGCGGACGGACTCGTCAGTGAGATTGTCCTGGATGCAGGAAATCTCACCGTTACCACCGCGACAAAAGCCGTTGTCCGCGAACTCTCGTTTGCGAACGGGGTGCTGTCCTTCAGGAGGCTGGATGAATCACTGCCTTTTCCCATTGATCCATCCGCCCGGCCTGCGCTGGCTCTTGACATTCCAAGCACGGCCGGTACGCTCAAAGATTTATTCGAACTCAGCCGGTACCTGACCACAGTTAAAAATATCCCTGCCGGAACTTATGAGCTTGCCATTGACGGAGAAAAAGTGGCAATGGTTACCGCCGACCAGCTAGCGCGTGGCTTTGATGCCGGATTGCTGGACAAAGGCCCCGTAGCGGCCCAGGCCCGCCACCTGCTTGAAGCTGTCCGGAACAATTCCCTCAGTGTTTTTAACATTAAGGGCGAGCTGAACAAGGTGACCGTGGGAGAACCGAAAATTTTCGCGGAAGCCCAGCCCGTGGAACACACATGGACTTTTACGCCAATCAAAACTAACAGAACAAAGGAATAAGGAAACACCGATGAAAAAGCTAAGCGAACTGCTGAACCTCAAGGGACGCACCGTATTTATTACCGGCGGCTCCGGACATCTTGGTCAGGCGATGTGTGAAACCCTCGCCGAA
>CAZION010000026.1:0-7541 GCA_964540865.1 uncultured Victivallis sp. | reverse complement strand
TCGCCGAAGTCAACAAGGTGTCCTGCGAGGCATTTACGACTGAACTCAAAAAACAATATGGCATCCGGGCGATCGGGCTGAACTGCGATGTCCGCAAACCGGAGAGCCTGCGCGAGGCCATGAAAGAAACAGTTGACCGGCTCGGCGGCCTCCACATTCTGATCAACAACGCCTATGCAGGCAAAAAGAACCGCCTGGAAACCATTACTTACGAGGAATGGAATGAGAATATTGAAATCGGCCTAAGCTCGGTATTTTACGGAGTCCGAGAGGCGTTGGAATATCTCAAGGCCAGCCGGGGCGTAGTGCTTAACACCGCCTCCATGTATGGGCATGTGGCCCCCGATTACAAGCTCTATGAGGGCAATCCGCATGCAGTCCCCGCCAGTTATAATGCCGCCAAAGGCGGGGTGCTCCAGCTTACGCGCTATCTGGCGAGTTTTCTCTCGCCCCACGGAATCCGCGTAAACGCCATCAGCCCCGGGGCCTTTCTGCCGCCTGATTGGAAACAGGCGGATCCGGAATTCACCGGGCGCCTGTCCGCCAAAGCTCCCCTCAACCGCACCGGCAATGCGGAGGATCTTAAAGGCGCTGTGGCCCTTCTCTGCTCTGATGCCGGCCAGTTCATGACCGGCCAAAATATCTGCGTTGACGGTGGATGGACGGTCTGGTGACATTTTAGTTGCAGTCAAGCAGTATGTTAAACCAAAATAAGGAATGCGCCATGAAACGATTTAGCCTGGCAGCCATTGGCTGCGGCAGGGAGTCTGAAAAAATGAGACCTACAAAAATAACAACGACCGGTCATGCCAAGAAAGGCACACTGCTCGCCATCCTGATTGGTATTGCAAGACACTTCGCCCTTTTTGCCCAGGAAGATGCGCCAGTCGGCAATCCCGAGGATGGCAGAATCCTCAATGTCCCCGCCACTTCCCTGAAGCCACTTCATGCGCCGGCACCGGAAGAACGCAACATGCAAATGACCGCGCCCCTGCGGCTGGCGGCCAACGGGAATGCCTGCATGCCGATAATCATCAGCCACAGGGCGTCAAAAAGCACAAAAGCCGCCGCGGCCGAACTGGCCGGTTTCCTAGAACGGATTACGGGAGCAAAATTCCCTGTGCAGACTCCGGACGGGAACACTGCTGACCTGAACCTGACGCCACCAAAAACTAAACCAGCCGTTGAGCAGGCCATCCTTGACGAGAAGACCCGCCTTGCAGCCCCGCGGGAAAAACTGCCACCACGCGGCATCCTGCTGGGCACCTTGGAGGAATGGCAAGCTCCAGATTTGGAAAAACCGCTGGCAATCCACCATATTTACAACGGCCGCGAAGCGTTCGCCATTCGCACTCAGGCGGAACGGCTCCTGTTGATCGCCGCCACTGACCGAGGCGTTTCGCATGTGGTATTCCGTTGGCTTGAAACCCTGGGTTGCCGCTGGTTTTTCCCCAACAGCCACTGGGAAATCATACCATCCCTGCCACAACTGACTTATGATCGCGACATTACCGACCGGCCCACGATTGCCGCCAGGTCCATTTTTTTCTCGGATGGCGGTTTTTCCGACGAAGGAGTCAGCCGGGGCCAAAGCCGGGAACCACGCGACCTGAAGAACTGGCAACGGCACAATCTGCTGGGGGCAAGCCTGGGCACCAGTGCCGGACACATGTGGCAAAATGTAGTCAACGCCAACTTGGACACTTTGCGGGAACATCCAGAATATTTTGCCGAGGTAAAAGGCGCGCGGACAGGAATGATCCTGAACAAAAATGGCAAACCGGAGCTGGATGAACAGGGCCGGCCGAAACTGAACCAGTTCGCCAAACTCGAACTTGCCCAGCCGGCGGTGCGCAAAATGTTCGCCGACTATGTGCGGGGCAAATTCCTGGAAAACCCGGAACTGGACATGGTCTCGTTGGATCCGTCCGATGGTGGCGGTCATTCGGAAAGCGAGGAAGCTCGCCGGCTCGGCAGCGTTTCGGATGCGGTCTTCGGCCTGGCAAATGAAGTCGCCGTCATGGTACAGAAGGAGTTCCCTGGGAAAATGATAGGACTCCTGGCCTATAACTTCCATATCGCCCCTCCTTCCTTTAACCTTGAACCCAATGTCTATGTCGAGTTGACCGCCGGCTTCAATATGAGCAAATACTCCTATGCCGAACTGTTTGAGATGTGGCCGCAGAAAACAAAAAATCTCGGTTTTTATGAATATTTCTCGGTTTATGACTGGGATCAGGACCGTCTTCCCGGCGGCCGGGTAGCGAGCATCTCCTGGCTGAGAGAACGGCTCGCATTTTACGCTGGCATGAACGGGGTGAGCATTTCGGCGCAAAGCGGCAACAGCTGGGGGCCGCATGGCCGCGGTTATTATCTGGCCAGCAAGCTGCTTTGGGATCCGCAGGCGGACACCGACGCTCTGCTGGCCGACTTTTATGAAAAAGCCTATGGCCCGGCGGCGGCAATCATGAAACGCTACCATGAACGCATCAGCCCGGATGCCAACAGTCTGATCAGCACTGCCCTGCTGGGCCAGGCCTTTCATGATGTCGACGAGGCCTGCAAGGTGGCAGCCAGCCGGGCTGACGTGCTTGAACGGCTGAATGATATCAAACAGTACCTGGCCTATCTCCGATTGCGCTGGAAATTGGACGAGCTGACAGACAAGGACCAAAAAAGAGAGGCGTTCGTCGCCATGATGCGCCAACTCTATGCCTCGCGCTATTCCTACATGACCCACTGGGCGGCAGCCTACTATCGTCTGGGGAAAATTTACGGGGTACAGCTTCAGGACATCACCCTGGTTCCCAGTGGCGGCCGGAAACATCCGAAATTCGCCAACCTGAAAGGGGACCCGAACAGCCCCGATGTCTGGGTCAACACCCCTGAAATTAAAGATGACACGATTGAGGCTGAATTCCAGGAAGGGCTGCGTGACTTCCCGCTGATTGAAGTAAATGAACTGCCGTTTGACTTAAAGGATCTGGTGCCGGTGATCTTCCCGCCAACTGCGGCCCTGATCCGCAAAGTCGCTTCCGGAGATGCAACCAAGGACGACAAGCGCACCGACTATTACCAGAGCGGTCCCCTCTATGCCTTTTATTCGTTTGCCGGCGAACCGCTTAAACTGGAGATAACCACCGGCCGCTTGGCGCAATACCGAGGACGTGATGACGCCACCTGGTGGCTGCGCCGACCTGATCAGACGGTAGTCGAAACCGGCCGCCTGCCCCTCGACAACCAGACACGGCAGCTCGAGGTCAAAGTGCCGGAGAAAGGCACCTACATTTTCGAATTAAAATCCAACGGCTCGGGCTGGACTGTCACCTATCCGACCACGCAGCCCGCCACCATCCTGTGGAAACGTGGGACTCACGTCGGATTTGGGTACCCGGTGTTTTATGTGCCCAAGGGAACAAAACAAATCCAATACTTCTGGAATGGAGGCGCCCATGATGTATTTCAGCCGGACGGCAAGTTGGCCGGGCGCGTGAACCAGAGTACAGGAAGTATCGCTAGCATCCCGGTGCCCGATGGCATGGATGGAGCACTCTGGTGCATCCGCACCAGTGTCCGAAACATCTGGTTCATGAACATCCCGAATGTCATGGCAGCCACCCCGGAGTCACTGCTGATTCCCCGCGGACTGGCGCTCAAAGACGGTTTGGCAATCAGAAAAAAATAGGAGCAGAAACATGTCACAACGGTCCTCGCCGGACACTGGCACAACCGGAAAATCTGCCGGGCTGAAAATAATCTTTGACGAGTCCTTTCTCGATAGTCGCCTGCCTGACCGCTGGTACACGGATACCCCGCAGCCACAATACGAACACCAAGGCTGGAATTGTCAGGGATGGGATGGAGTGATCGTCCCGCTCCCTCATGATGTCTGGCAGCGACTCAGCGTCGAAGTCGAGCTGACCGACATCGGTGCCGGAGCTACCGCCTTTTGCGGAACTGATGCCCGCACTTCTTTGTCTTTGGCCTTGAACACCGCCTCACCCCGACATCAGGCCGCTGATGGCAACCTCATCATCCGGCAATCTTCAATCCCCATCCAACTCACCCGGGAAGGCGTTAAGCTGGTTTTCGAGTGGACTGCCGAACAGATGCAGGTGACTTCTTCTGGCGTCACACTGCTGGCGGCGCCGAACCTGCGCAGGTCGGCACGTGCGGGTTCATTGCAAATGGGATTCAGTCGCTGCCATGTAAAGCGCATCACGGCCCTGGGCCAGACAGAGGGATCCGTGCCGGCGGCACCTAAGGCCATTGAAACCGCATATCCACTCGAAGTGACGGTGGATTTCAACGATGATCTGATGGCCTGCCCCTGGACGCACAAAACCTTTGAGTCGCTATTCACTGAACTGAAGTCGTGGGGTACACGGACTGTGTCTTGGATAGATTTGGGCCGCAGTAAGGATGAATATTTAGACTTCGCCCCCCTGGGCATTGCCGAACACGCGCGGGAGACGGTACTTGCGGTTGGCGAAATCTTTGCAGCAGCAGTTGACCATGCCCACCGGCATGACATCAAACTCATCGGCTTGCTCAAGCCCTACGACATGGCGATTAATGATTATAGCTGGCCGCCATTTTCAAAAATGGCAAAACAGCACGGACGCATCGCCCGCATCGGTACCAGCAACGGCTGGGCCACTCGGATGGCCACAGACAATCAGCACCTGCTTATGGCACGCAAACCCGCAGTTTGGGGACCGGCCAAAAACACAGTATGGACCAGGCTTGATCTGGTGAAGGACGACGACGACCCAGCCGCCTTTACTCCTGAAGATATTGTTTTCACCATCTCGGACGACAATGAGACATTCCGCCCCTACGCCGGCCCGATCAGCCGCAGAGAGCTGGTGGAAGAATACCCGATATACCAGTCAACCCCGTCCGGCCCCATTCCCACCCCGGAAAAAAGACGGTCCCGTGTCTTCCGTTTTGAGGGGATCGAAATCCGTACCGGCTTCTTTGCCATCGAGGTAAATGGAAAGAACCGTTCCTTTGCCAATCGCCTGTGCGACCTGGTTCATATCTACGGCGAGAATGGTGAAGAAACCCGCCTGACCTACGGGCTGACCCTGCGGCAAAACGGCTTCGGCGGCTTCGAGTTCAACCGGTATCCGGGGGCGCCCAGTAATGCGATGATTTCCGGCGGCGACCCCATCATCACTCCGCTGACCCTCGACCGGGGCCCAAAATCGTTCATCGCCTTCGCCCGCGGCAAGGACCGCTCGCCCTTGGCCGTCATGTCACCGTCATTCCCCGAAACCCGGGCCTTATGGATGGGCTGGGTGAAAGCCATGCTGGACGCCGGGGCCGACGGGATTGACATCCGGCCGGGTCATCACCATGCCGACTTCGCCTGGATCGAGTATGGCTTCGAAGAGCCGGTACGCGCAGAAATGCTCAGACGCACCGGAGTTGACATCTGGGAAACTGACGAGTTTGACACTGAATTATGGCGCCGCATCCGCGGCGATGGATGGACCCAATTCATCCGTGAGGCTTCGGCAGTGGTGCGCGGGAGGGATAAAACCCTGGCCGTACACATAGACAACTGCTTCGATAGTGCACCTGGCACCGGAGGCGCAATGAACCTGGTCTGCGACTGGCGCTCCTGGTTGCAGGAAGGACTGGTTGATCGCGTGACCGGCAGAGGCTTGTGGCCCGACTCCAGTTATGCACGGGAGGTGCTGGAGCTGGCTCATGCGAAAGGCATAACCGTAACCTTTGCGCCGTATTGCAACAATTTCTTTGAAGATCGGCGCACCCCAAACCACATTGGCGATTCACCGGCCGGTTGCACGATTCCCGTCGAACGCCTGATCAAATGGGGCAGACAAAGCGGCTATGACAGCTTTCTGTTCCATGAATGCGCCTCGGCATTGCGTGCTGCACCGGACGGCACCATTTATTTCCGGGCAAATGCCGAACCCTTGGGAGACATCCTCCGGCACCATTTCAAATTTTCAAAATCCTATGGGAAGGCTGTGAAAAAATGTCAGTAATGAAAGACAAACGGAACATCAATATTCGCGCCGTGGCCAGTCTGGCCGGGGTATCTGCCATGGCCGTGTCGCGGGTTTTGAATAAAAAACCCGGCGTGTCTGCGTCCATGCGGAAAAACGTGCTGTCGGCCTGCTACGAATTGAACTACTGCCTGAACCCCAGCATCCAGGATATGATCCTGAAGGGCATCAACGGCCACAGCCGCAACCTGGCCTTAGTCATGGTTGGGCAGAACTTCATTGATCCCGTATATGTCCGTATCCTGGAAGGAGTTGCCAACGGCGTCAATGAACACAGCTATAACCTTGCCCTGGCCCATCTCTCCGGAAACGAAAAGACCGTCTATGAATTGCCCCCCATCTTGCGCGACAAAAGGATTGACGGCATCCTGATTTCCGGCAGCCTGAACCACAGTATCATGCAAGTCATTAAAAAACTGAAACTGCCACATCTGATTATTGGAACCTACACGGAAAACGTGACCGGTACCGCGCCATGCGTCCGGCTGAACCTCTCCATCGGGCTCCAGAAAGTGGTTGCCGCATTGAAAAGAGCGGGCAAAGAGAAAATTGCCTATTTCACCGAAAACAGCCGCAGTTATTTTGAGAAAGCCCAGCTCGCCACGTTCAAAAATAACTTGGCAGCCAACGGGCTCGAGGTTTCAGACGACCGTATATTTTTCGGCGGCGGGGAGTTTACCGGGGCATTCAAAACCATGCTGCCGGTATTTCTGCAGCCATACCTGCCCTTTGATGCGATTGTCTGCATGGACTTTCGCAGCGCCCTGGAAATCAGCCACCTGATTCTTGCCCGGACCGGACTGGGCAAGAAGATTGACCTCATCGTTGCCACCACCTCGGTCATCCCCAACTATACGCTGCCGGTGCCGGCCGTCTACCTGGATGGATGCATGGATAAGATGGCATACCAGGGCACCCTGCTCATGATTCGCCTCCTTGAAGGCAAAACCGTCGAGTCCATGATCACGGAACTGCCCCAAGAATTCCACCCAAACTGATCCCCCCGGAAAAATCAGTCACCACATATTCCGGTCAACTCTAAAATCACCACCTTCGGCGGATTAATTCACTGTCAGTGAGATGAGGATTCCCCGATTACACTTCACATGCACTTTTCTTACTTCTGGGAGTTCATGCATGCCAGGGGATTATTTGAGCGTCTGCTAAAAAACTGTCCTCTAAAGTACAAAAGCAAAAATGATCCGGAAGTCAAATCTGTTGTTGTAACCATTCTTCTGTCAATTCTGGGTGGTAGTTGTGGGTAGTTGTGGTCGTTGCAACTTAACATATTTATAATAAATATGTTGCATATAATATTGCATTTTATAATGAGTTTGATCCATATGATATTTAAGTAACCGTTAAGCTGGGAGCCTACTGCTAGGTAAGCCGACAATGAGAATTAGCTCCCCCGTGGGTTTATCCCACGGGAAGCGAAGATTGTTGGGCTAACGGCGTAGCCTTTAGCCCTACAATCTTCTTCTCCTGCCAGATAAACTG
>CAZION010000025.1:0-54744 GCA_964540865.1 uncultured Victivallis sp. | reverse complement strand
TCTGCCCTGTTTCATTTATCACTTGCAGATTTGCGGCTTCGTCGCCGTGCGCCGCTGCTTCCGCATCGGCAGGCGGCTTGACGGACGCCCACGCTGAAGCGCCTGTCAACAGAATACACAGCAGAACGGATTTCTTCTTCATGGTGAAAAAACCTTTCAGATTATATGTGTGTTGAATTTATTGCCTTAAGTTTAATATAATCCGTGTCAAGAGAGTTTGCCATGGGGTGAAAACCTAGAGGGACACGTAGAATTTTTAGTTTTATAAGCGCTCATGATATGGAACTCAAAAAAACACTTGGGGGGATTGATGGATGAACCAGCTTGATTCAGATTAATTCGGCATGTAGCGGTAGTTGCCTTTGGGGAATATCGCTGGAACCAGTACAAGCAGGAGGCAGACGAAAAGGATGGCGCAGCCGTATGCCAGGAAAAGCGTCTGGTAATGGGATATTTTCATCGAGCCGATAAACCATTGTGGTGCCAGGAGTCCGGAGCCGAGGATCAGTGATGCCAGCAGGCGTGATCCGCCTGTTCCGGCGGCATAGCAGCTGCCACAGAAAGCCATGGAAATTGCTTTGTTGTTCGGAGAGGCGAGTTCCATCATCTCAGTGGAAATCGCAATTGAAGAACAGCCTACAAAGAAACCGTAGGTCGCCAACAGCACGGTTATCAGAATCAGATTGAACGGCGTGTTTGTGCTGATGAAAAACAGCATCAGGTTTACAATCGCAAAAAAGAAATGAATGAACAGCAACATTCGCTTGATGCCGATTTTGTCTATGATGATTCCGGCGGTCAGAAAACCGAGAATAGTGCCGATCAGCGCCAGGGAGGAGATTATAATGAGGATGTTGTCCGGAACCAGCAGATATTTCTTTATGTAGATGAAGGTGAGGGGAGGGGTTGAATAAGCCGCAAGATATAGACAGCAGATGTACACGGAGAAGCCTGTAAGCGGTTTATTGGAAATCGCCTCATAAATCCCCTCCACAAGCTCTATTTTCTCCTTTTCCTGATGTCCGTCCGGGATCTTGCTGGTATAATACATTCTTCCGAGAAGCCCCAGACCGGTAATTACGATGATGATCTGCAGCATCCATATTTCGGGTGATTCCCCGATGATGAGTCCGCAAACGAAACAGAACAATGCGGCGGCTGTCTGCCAGCTGAAGCGCAGCATGCCGAAGAATCCGCTGCGGTCCTCCTTCAACAGAAATCCGTCCATAAGCGGAAACCAAGCAGATGCATAGGCCGTCATGCACATCGAAAACATGATGATGGAAATCAGCAGCACAGATTTGCTCCATCCGCCGAACCAGGGGGAGGCGGCCAGCAGCATAATCATTGCCGCACCGCCTGCGGTAAACATCACAATTGTCTTTTTATATCCAAGTTTTCCGGAAAGATATGCCGCCGGTATTAGCAGGAAGCAGCTGGCTATTCCCTGAGTCGAAGTGGTTATCATCGAAAGCATGTCGCCGGCGCCAAGTAATGTGGCAAAAAGTATAATGATTGCACTGTCCTGTATCATGACTGAAGACAATGCGCCCCAGCAGGCGGATTTGATCGCATCGTGTCTGGCCCTTGTCCGCTGGGGTGCTGTTAGATGTGCTGCGACTTCCATTTCCTGCTGTTTATGTTAGATGATTGAATAAATGTGGATGTGTTTTTGCAATCTTTGTATTTCCCATAAAAGTAAATATAATACATGCCGGTAATTATGGCCATAGCATATACGGAGAACTAATGGAAACTTTGACATTGATAGGAACGGCGGTTTTTCTGAACATGCTGGCGGCGATGAGCCCCGGCCCCGATTTTGTCATGGCGGTGAGGAACTCGTTGAATTATTCCCGAAGGACGGGGATTTTCACCGGCTTCGGAATCGGACTTGGCTTGTCGGTCCACATATTCTACTGCGCCGTCGGGATTGGATACATAATTTCAAAATCGATCATCGTTTTCAGCATCATAAAATATCTCGGGGCTGCATACCTTATTTACATTGGAATCCGTTCTGTCCTTGCAAAAAGGTCGAAACTTGATATTGATGAAAAAAGGGAATCGGTTGACCTTACCAGGCGTCAGGCGGTTAAAATAGGGTTTCTGACAAATGTTTTGAACCCGAAGGCGACTTTGTTTTTTTTTGGGCTTTTTACTTTTGTCATAAATCCGGAAACACCGGCATATGTCATTGTCATTATTTCATTGCTAATGATTTTAACTGCAATTGTATGGTTCACAATTGTAGCCATATTTTTCACCCAGAAGAGGATTCAGGATGCCTTCATAAGGTTTGAAGGGATTATAAACAAGACATTTGGTGGGCTGCTGATTTTCCTGGGCGTAAAAATCGCATTGGTGGAAAGATGAAACCTGTGTGAACCTTCAAACAATTAAAATTTAACAATAAACTTCTCCGATGCTTGCAAAGATTGCATTCGGATATTTAGTTTTTAACCCTGCAGTTTCTATGACAATGTTTGCAGGTATCAAAACAATATTTAGGAGGCAATATGTCAGTTGTAAAATTCTTCTCAGGCGAGAAAGTCCCATTGGAAATGCACAAGGTTCGGATAGTGCAGAAGCTGAATCTCGTACCAGTAGACCGTCGTCTGGAAGCGATCACAGAAGCCGGCAACAACACCTTCCTGCTGAAAAACCGCGACATATTCCTCGACATGCTTACAGACAGCGGGGTCAACGCGATGAGCGACAAGCAGCTCGCTGCCATGATGGAATGCGACGACAGCTATGCGGGTTCCGAGACCTTCCCCAAGCTAGAGGCTGCGATAATGGATGTTTTTGGGATGGAGTATTTCCTGCCGGCGCACCAGGGAAGGGCCGCGGAGAACATAATATCCAAGGTGTTTGTCTCCCCCGGAACCATCATACCCATGAACTACCATTTCACGACTTCAAAGGCGCATATCGTCATCAACGGTGGCCTTGTGGAGGAGATTGTCATCGACGAGGGGCTTAATGTCTCAAGCAGCTATCCATTCAAGGGTAACCTTGACACCGCCAAGCTTGAAGCCCTGGTCAAGAAGCACGGCGCAAAGAAAATCGCCTTTGTCAGGATTGAGACCGGCACCAACCTGATAGGCGGGCAGCCGCATTCCCTCCAGAACCTCAGGGAAGTGAGGAAGGTCTGCGACAAGCACGGGCTTATACTTGTCTTCGATGCCAGTCTCCTGGCGGACAACCTCTATTTCATCAAGATCCGTGAGGAGGCCTGCAGGAATATGAGCATCAATGAAATCGCCCGTGAGATAGGCGATCTTTCCGACATCATCTACTTTTCAGCCAGGAAACTCGGTTGCGCGCGCGGCGGCGGCATATGTACCAGGAAGAAGGAATACTACATGAAGATGCGCGAGCTGGTCACGCTCTACGAGGGGTTCCTGACATACGGCGGAATGTCCGTCAGGGAGATTGAGGCGATCGCTGTCGGACTCAGGGAAACCATGGATGAGGACATGATCAGCCAGGGCCCCCAATTCATCGAATTCATGGTGAATGAACTGGTTGCGAACGGCGTTCCTGTAGTAACCCCTCCCGGCGGTCTGGGTTGCCATCTGGACGCCATGAGGTTCCTTCCGAAAGTTCCTCAGTCCGAATATCCTGCTGGGGCCCTTGCGACTGCGCTTTTCATTGCAGGCGGTGTCCGAGGCATGGAACGTGGTTCCATATCCGAGCAGAGGGATGAGAACGGCAATGAAGTGTATTCCAACATGGAACTCCTGAGACTGGCCATGCCTCGAAGGGTATTCACCCTGTCACAGGTCAAATATGCTATCGACAGGATAGTTTGGCTATATAAGAACCGGGATCTGGTTGGAGGCCTCAGTTTCATTGAGGAGCCAAAGATGCTGAGGTTCTTCTTCGGAAAGCTCAAGGCCAAAGGCGACTGGCAGAAGAAACTGGTGGCCAGGTTCAAGAAGGACTTTGGCGACAGTCTTTGATTCCGGCTCCAGTAATTTTCCAATCAGATGCGTTTGTGGCAACATTCCGGTTTCAGCGTTAATTTTTCCGGGACGGAAAAATTTTCTTCGTCACTTCTTCTGCCCTTTTTCCGTCTTTGCCCAGGAATCCTTGAGCGGGACTATCCTGTTGAACACGGGTTTCCCTGGTTTTGAATCAGGATCGCAGCAGTAGTAGCCTTGTCTTTCAAACTGGAAACGGCTGCCGGGTTTTGTGTCGGCAAGGGACGGTTCAAGTTTGCAGTTTTCCAGCACTTCGAGTGATTTCGGATTGAGGAACGATTTGAAATCCCCTTCTTCAGATGAAGCATCGGCTACAGTCAGAAGCCGCTCGTAAAGCCTTATTTCCGCATTTACCGCATGTTTTGCGGAAACCCAGTGGATTGTGCCTTTCACTTTCCTGCCGTCCGGAGTATTTCCCCCTCTTGTTGCCGGATCGTAGTTGCAGTGGATTTCGATAATTCCCCCGGTTGCAGGATCTTTTACCACACCTGTGCATGTTGCAAGGTAGGCGTATCTGAAACGCACTTCTTTTCCAGGCGCAAGACGGAAATAATCCTTGGGAGGATTTTCCTTGAAGTCATCTTGTTCAATGTAGATTATTTTTGAGAAGGGGATTTTCCTTGTTCCTGCTGAAGGATCTTCCGGATTGTTGACCGCATCGAGTTCGTCAATCTGGTTTTCCGGATAATTGTCTATGACAACTTTGAGCGGACGCATAACTCCGAGGACCCTGGGCGCTTTTTTGTTCAGATCATCTCGGACACAGTGTTCGAGAAGGGCCATGTCCGTAAGACTATTATATTTAGTCACACCGATTGTCTCGCAGAAATTCCGGATTGCCTCGGGGGTGTATCCCCTCCTTCTCATACCGGCCATTGTTGGCATGCGCGGATCGTCCCAGCCGTTGACGAGTTTCTCCTGCACGAGCTGGAGGAGTTTGCGTTTGCTCATCACCGTATATGAAAGATTAAGTCTGGCAAATTCAATCTGCTGCGGATGGCATGGCACTGAAATCTGATCGAGAATCCAGTCGTAGAGCGGACGGTGTATTTCAAATTCAAGAGTGCATATCGAATGTGTTATGCCTTCAATCGCATCCGAGATGCAGTGGGCGAAATCATACATCGGATAAATGCACCATTTGTCGCCGGTGCGATGGTGTGTTGACCGCAGGATGCGATAGATGACTGGATCCCGCATGTGGATGTTCGGGGAATTCATATCAATTTTTGCGCGAAGCGTTCGTGAGCCGTCCGGGAATTCGCCAATACGCATTCTTTGGAAAAGGTCAAGGTTTTCCTCGATTGAACGATTGCGGTAGATGCTGTCTTTTCCTGTTTCAGTGAGTTTTCCGCGGTATTCCTTTATTTCTTCGGCGTTGAGATCGCAGACATATGCCTTGTCCTTTTTAATAAGTTCAACCGCATAGCCGTAAAGCTGCTCAAAGTAATCGGAGGCATAATATTCGCGGTTGTCCCAGTCGAACCCGAGCCATTTCACATCTTCCTTGATTGAATCAACGTATTCGACTTCCTCCTTGCTTGGATTTGTGTCGTCGAGCCGGAGATTGCAGATGCCATTGTACTTGAGCGCAGTTCCAAAATTCAGGCAGATTGATTTTGCGTGTCCTATATGCAGATAGCCGTTGGGTTCCGGCGGAAATCGGGTATTGACTTTTCCGTTGTTTTTGTTGTTCTTCAAATCTTCTTCAATTATCTCGTGAATGAAATTGGAAGGAGAAGGGGTGGATGCTGTATTTGCGGATGACATTGTATTTCCCTTGATTAATGTGTAACTAGGTTAAACGAATAAATGGAAAATGAAATTTAGACAGGATTACGGGAATTTCAAGACAATCTTTCAGTTGAAAGTTTATAACGCCTTGAGTTTTCTTTCGCAGTCTATCAGGATTATCTGGTCGAGCAGGTCATCGAGGGCGCCGTCCAGGATTTCAGGGAGATTGTGGATTGTGATTCCGAACCTGTGGTCTGTGACCCTGTTCTGGTGGAAATTGTAAGTTCTTATTTTTTCGCTTCTGTCGCCGGTTCCGACCTGCGAGCGCTTTGTCTCGGCATGTTTCGCGTCTTCCTCCGCCTTCTGGATTTCATAGATCCTTGCACGCAGGATCCTGAGGGCAATGTCCTTGTTCTTGTGCTGTGATTTCTCCTGCTGACTGGCCACGCTTATGCCGGTCGGGATATGAGTCGCCCTTACGGCGGAGTCAGTGGTGTTGACGCTTTGTCCTCCATTCCCGGAGGCTCTGAACACGTCGAATTTCAAATCCTGGGGTCTGAGTTCAACTTCAAGTTCTTCAACTTCAGGAAGCACTGTGACGGCGACAGTTGAGGTATGGATTCTACCGCTGGCCTCTGTTTCAGGTACGCGTTGGACCCTGTGGACGCCGCCTTCGTATTTGGTGCGTGAATAAACATTGTCGCCGGAAAGAGAAAAGACAATTTCCTTTGTCCCGCCGTTGCCGCCGGTTGAGCTGAGTTCGAGTATGTCGTATTTCCATCCCTTTGTTTCTGCATAGCGCTGATACATCCTGGCAAGCTCTGTTGCGAACAGGGAGGCTTCCTCACCGCCGGCCGCCGGCCGTATTTCAACAATTATGTTCTTTGAGTCGTTCGGGTCCTGTGGGATGAGCGCCATTCTCAATTTCTTGTCAAAAGCCTCTATATCTCCCTCGAGATTCTGAATGTCTGAAGTTATGAGCGCTTTCAGCTCGGGATCCTGTTCGTTGACAATCATCTTCCTGTTTTCTTCAAGCTGGGTTATGAAGTCAGTCCATTTGTTGTAGTTCTTGAAAAAATCCTCGAGCCGCTGGTGTTCGCGCGAGATCTTCCTGCATTCATCCTGACGCGTGTAAATGGAGGGATCTGAAAGTTTTGCCTTAACTTCTTCAAGGCGTGATTTCAGTTTAACTATATGTGGCGCTATTTCCTGAGGAGTCATGTCTTCGTCTCATGTTTAAAGTGGCCGAGTGACTAAGCAGCCAAGTGGCCACAAGTCTAAAGTTTCAAGTTTTAAAAACTTCCGCACTTTCTTCCTTTGTGCCTCTGTGCCTCTGTCACTTTGTTCCTGAAAATAAAAAAACCGCCTTCCAGAAAATGCGAAACCCGCAAAAATCTGTGAAGGCGGTAGAATTTGACAGCTATTCAGCTTTTTTATCGTAGCGGCGCTTGAATCTCTCGATTCGACCTGCAGTGTCGATAAGTTTCTGTTTGCCAGTGAAAAACGGGTGGCATTTCGCACATATGCCGACCTTGATTTCCTTGCGTGTGGCGTTAGTTTCCCATGTTTCGCCGCATGCGCAGTGAATCTTGGAGGGACCATATTCCGGATGTATTTTCTTCTTCATCTAAAGAAACTCCAATTAATTGAATTATATTAAACAAATTCTGAAACAAGGTGCGGAATATAATACTATCCGCCAATTATGCAAGAGGAAAAAAAGTATTTGACTCAATAAGTTGCTCTTTTTCTGTTTCAGGAAAAAACACAGGAAGGAACACAGCATGGGCGGAAGCAAGCAGAGGCCGTTATGGGCGCCGTGGAGAATTAAGTTCATCACATCTGGAAAAACGAATAAGTGTTTCCTGTGCGGAAAGCAGAAATGCTTTGACAGCGAAGATGAAGACATGGTGATCGCAAGAGGGAGGCAAGTTTTTGCGATACTCAACCGCTATCCCTACAATTCAGGGCATATTATGATTGCCCCGTATGCCCATGTCAATGATCTTCCGCTTCTTGAGAAAAAGGCATTGCATGAATTAATGGACATGACAGTTAAAGCTGAAAAAATAATGCTCCGTTCGATGCGCCCCCAGGGTTTCAATGTCGGGTTCAATCTCGGGGCTGCAGCCGGGGCCGGCCTGGAGGACCACATCCACCTGCACATCGTTCCGCGCTGGGTCGGAGACACTAATTTCATGCCTGTCCTGAGTGATACCCGTGTTGTGCCCCAATCTCTCGTTGAGACTGCGGCTTTCCTGAGGGCGGAATGGAAGAAGGGGCTCGCTAAATGAAGAAGAAACCCTGCGGAATGCCAGCTTCGAAATTACAGGAAGCCTGGCAGGAACTTCATGATGAACTCGCTAAAGCATACTGGGATGCTGAAAGTGCGGCCTCTAAAGATTCCATACAGTTTCTTTCCGGAGAAGTCTATGAAATTATTACGGAGCTCAACCGTGCGGATTTTTCAGCTAAAACTCCGGCGCTTAAGATGGATTCGGCAAAACTGAAGAATTCTGTCAGGAAGATTGAAAGTACCCGGAAGGAAATAGATAAAACAATAAAAACGGTCAAGACCGCTGCGAAAGTCGCAGATGCTCTTGACAAGGCGCTTGATGCTTCCGCCAAACTTCTGATTTGAGAGGTGAATTTATGAACATAAAAACAAAAAAAATACCGGTTGCCCTTACAATAGCTGGCAGCGACAGCGGCGGTGGGGCGGGAATACAGGCAGATCTCAGGACTTTCACATCCTACGGGGTTTACGGATGTTCTGTGATTACAGCTGTGACCGCCCAGAATCCGTGCGAAGTTCGCAGGGTTGACGCTCTTCCGGCGAAATCGGTGAAGGCCCAGCTGGAATCTGTGTTTGACGAATTCGACATTGTAAGCGTCAAGACGGGCATGCTTTTCAATTCAGGAATAATAAGGACTGTTTCAAAATTCCTTTCTACGGAAAAGAAAATTAATCTCGTGGTGGATCCTGTCATGGTTTCAACGAGCGGCGCTGTACTTCTTGAAAAGGATGCTGTGGGCGTGGTCGCGCATATGCTTTTTCCCTTGGCCACCTGGGTTACTCCCAATATTTATGAAGCTGAGCTTTTGCTCGGTCGGAAAATCGTGAACGAGGCGGGGATGATGAAGGCGGCGGCTGATTTTGCAAAGAAATGGAATTGCAGCTGCATTGTCAAGGGCGGGCATTTGAAGATTAAGGGAAGTATTAAAGTTGATGCAGTTGCATATGATGGCAGACTTTATAGATTATCAAGTCCAGAGATTGAAACGAAGGCTGGACATGGGACGGGTTGTACTTTCAGTTCCGCCATAGCCGCAGGATTCGCTTTGGGACACCCATGGGAGAATGCGTTGCTATCTGCGAAATCCTTTGTCTACGGTTCTCTCATTGAATCCGTGATGCCCGGAGGGAGGATACATGCGATGTTTCCTCCGTCCAAGAAATATTCTAACAAGGTAAGTATCAAACAATGTGGAAAATATTGAATATAAACTGCGCCGCTGCTTCCAGGGGCATATTTTTTTTTACGCTTCTTTTTCTGGTCTGCGCCTCTGTGAAAGTCGAAGCGGCCCAGTATATAAGATACGCTAGCGTACACGGCATGCGTTATGTTTATCTTAAGGATGTCGCAAAATATTATGGAATGAACCTTCAGGTAGGGGATAAGATTTGTGACATGCGCAACAGTAACGCAAACGCCTCATTCGTTTATAATAAGCGTGAAGGAAAGATAAACGGAATAAGCGTTAACTACATGTTTCCGCCTTATATCTCCGGAGTGGAGCCGATGATAAGTGAATTTGATTTCAATCTGCTTCTGGATCCGGTGATCAGGGCGGCGGCCCCCAGGTGCAGAGTCGGAATAATTGTTATTGATCCCGGACACGGCGGAAAGGACAATGGGGCCCAAGGAAGGATATACACGGAGAAGGATCTCAATCTCCAGATTGCACGCAGGCTGAAGGATGTTCTCCGCGCAAAAGGCTATATTGTAATGCTTACAAGGGACAAGGATGTCTTCATTGAACTTGAAGACAGGCCAGGGAAGGCATCGGCCATGAAGGCCGACTTGTTCGTTTCGATTCACTCCAATGCCGCCGGACGCGGTGTCTCCGCAACCAATGGCATTGAGACATACTGCCTTACCCCTGAAGGCGCACCTTCGACAGCTGATGCGAAGGCTAAAAACGGGAATAAGGAAAAAGGAAACGCCAATAATAAGAATAATTATCTGCTCGCCTATGATGTCCAGAGAAGCATTTTGAGGAATACGGGAGCTACGGATCGCGGTGTGAAGCATGCGAGATTCGCAGTTCTCAGGGAGGCACCATGCCCGGCAATCCTTGTAGAAACCGGATTCATGTCTAACCTCTACGAGGAGCGAAACCTCGGAACAGGTGCATATCAGGATCGCCTGGCATTCGGAATCGCAGAAGGTATTATCGCCTATCACCGTGCCATGAGCGGGAAGTGATTCCTGATTCAACGCATTTTACGTTTAATTAAAAAAAGCCGCCAGGGAATACACCATGGCGGCTTTTTTTTAATTAGGATTTCTTTCTGCGGAAACTTCCTATTTGACGCCAAGCTCCTTCATAATTTCATTCAGGAAAAGTTTTTCCTTGTCTCGATCAGGAGGAATGCCAACGCCGATGTAGATTTTTGTTCTCTTGTCATCGAGCTTCTTGTATGTAACGAGTACGTTGGTGGAGTCGAACTGACCTTCAACAGGTGTGGCCTTGACCTGATTGACTACAATTCCTGCCTTTGGCGCTGCATTTTTGATTGCCGGTGCCAATTTGGCTATTGGAACATCAAGTTCAGTACAGGTCGACTGGCTTTCATGCAGGGACATTTTCAAGCTTTCGCATCCCGCAAGCAGAAATGCAAGAAGCCCCAAGCCTAAAACAACTGACATCAATCTTCTCATACTGCCGCCTTTGTTGTTTAGTGCTTGTCCGTAGAATATTATATGTTCAAATAAAAATCAAATCCTTAGAATGGGCTTATGCTGAACGAGGAAACTTTATACTGACCCTCGTCCTCGATAAGGAAAAGTCGTATCAAGACATCTTCGTCGGTCTTTGTGAATTTCGCTTTCCATAGGAATATGTCGACAAGTTTTTTATTGAGTATGTCCATGAATTTCCTGGATTTATATTCGCCAATCTGCTTTTTCAGATCATCGTTTAAAGCCTTGAAGTCCTTTTCCTTGACTTGATCCTTGAGTCCTTTGAAGAAGTTGCCGCTGTATAGGGCATAGTCGTCTTTGTTTATGCCTTTAAGCATTCTGTCGACTATGGCTTCAGCGAGATTGATTTTTTCGGCTTCAGTCAATGTCGGTCTCAGTGTTTCCACAAGCTGTTTTTCATCTTTCTTTTCGGCTTTGTCCTTGTCGGCAGATGAAGTTTTTGTGGTTTCACAGCCTGCAAGAAGCGCTAAGGCCAGCAGTCCTACAATTATTCCAGTAAATCTTCTCTTCATTTTGTTTCCTCTCCTAATTTGGTTGCTTTTGAATCAGAATAAATCATGCAGTAAGGTTTGTATTTTTAATTCTTTCCTTAAGTCGGAAAATCATTGAATTCTATAACTTGTAAATCACAAGCTAAAGCTTGAACTCCAACATATGTCACTCACATATTTTGCTGCCATTATCTATTGCCAGCGACTGGTCACTGGTCACTGGTCACTGGTCACTGGTCACTGGTCACTGGTTTCCGTTTTGACGGGATTAGCACGGTGAATACGCTGCCTTTTCCGACATCGCTTTTTACATTAATCTTTCCGCCGTGCAATTCAACGAATCTTTTACTTAAAGTAAGGCCGAGCCCAACTCCCTCATAGTTTGAAGTTAGCCCTGTTTCAACCCTGTGGAAGTCTTTGAATATCTGTTTCTGTTCATCTGCGCTGATTCCGATTCCGGTGTCGGAGATTTCGATTACCGCAAACGATCCCTGTGCAGTTGTGGGGCGCTCTGTGTAATCAATATGTGCTGAGACCGTGACAGTTCCCTGTTGTGTGAATTTTATTGCGTTGTTTATAATGTTTATCAGTATTTGCCTGAAGAGTCTTTCGTCTGCGGAGATGATCATGTTATCCTGAATGCTTGAATTAAGGGATATCCCTTTCTGTTCGGAAAGTGGTTTAAGCATCAGAAGAACATTCCTGATGGATTCTGAAATATTAATTTCGGAGAAGGATGCTTTGAGAACTCCGGCATCAACTTTTGCAACCTCAAGCAAATCTGAAATCAGGTCTAGAAGATGCTCGGCGGCAGTAAGTATGCGCTGGGCCTGGGCAAGTGTTTTAGGATCCCCCTGCGCAGATTCGCATTTCCTGATTATAAGTTCGGAGAAACCGATGATTGAATTAAGGGGGGTCCTGAGTTCATGGCTCATGTTCGCGAGGAATCTATCCTTGTGCTTATGCGCCTCAATAAGCTGGGAGGCTTTTTCCTCTAGTTCTTGGTTTGTTTTTTCTAGCGCGAGTTTTTGCTGTTCAAGACGCTTTGCCATAAAATTGAAATCATGCATCACGTCTCCTATTTCATCTGTCTGGATCTGGGTGAAACGGTATTTCAGGTTCCCTGAGCTGATTTGTTTTGTGCCATCGCTCAAATCTTTGAGTGACTTCCTTAGAATGTAGCCGAAAAGGAAGGATGCCGACAGGCTGAAAACAGTTGTAAGCACAAAGAAGAGGATAAGAAGATACTGGAGGTTGCTGAAGAAAAACAGGCTTTGCCTCTGCCATATCTCAGCGTGGTCCATCTCTATTTTCAACATGTTCTGGAGTTTTGACTGTACGGTTTGCAACGATTCAACGATCTGCGAGATATCATCTGAAATAGTCTGCTTCTCGAATCTGCAATATGGCATGTCAGTGCAGAGAGCCTCTGATACGGAGCATAGCATCTGTGTTTCCGCCTGAAGTTCCGACACTGGAACAGTGGGGCGCGTCGCCCTTTCAGACTCTATCCGAGCGAGCAGGTTGATGGTTTTCTGGAAAATCACAATTTGGTCCCTTAAGGCCGAACAAGTGCTTTGTGAGGGTGCGGTAAGAACGCGCTGAGCTGAGTTTTCGACTGTATTTAAGGAATTATTGCACGCAAGAAGCGATTCAACATAAAGACGTTCATTTTCAGCATAGGTTTTTGCTTTGCTTATTTCCCGTTTCCCGATAAAAAGAAGGAGTGAGCAGAAAAGTATTGTTATAAGGATATAAGCCGCAAATGTGATGCGGCGAAGTGTGCTGTAATTTATCCTAACCATCATTTTACATTCGCTTCCAGCTTGGATGTGCCAGGGGCCGCACAAGTAAATTCAGGCGTCCTCTTGAACTTGGAAAATTTGAGTGATTCATCTTCGGGCGGTGAGTCTGAGAATGAAACCGAAAGCCCTGGGGCTCGGGCAAAATTAATATCGTCAGGATTTTTGGTATTTATTTTCCTAGAGAATTCGATTGTCCAGATTCCAGAACTCCAAATGCCCTTCGCCCTGACATCTGCCAGGCTGCCTTCCGGGGACCGTTGGTCATAGCGCGGAAGCTCGCCCCCGGCAAAAGAGGCGAAATACCTGTTGAACCAGCATGACTTTCCATTGTCCTGCCGGAGGCTGACTTTTCCGTTTTCGGGTATCTGAGCAAGACAGTCGTTTATCAAATAATAGTCATCGGCGAATCCAGACGGATCTGTTCTTGCCGCACGCCAAATCCAGACATCTGCATTTTTTGCGAAAGAGTCCGGGAGTGCGTGCTGGGGGAATTCAGACCATATCACATAGAGCTCGTCTTCTTTTTCCGGACCTGATAAATAAAGTTGTTTCAAGGGATCCCAATGCCATAAACGGTGTTGCCGTTTTTCCTTCTCCGAAGGAAAAACAACGAGCAGGTATAAGTATGTATTGTTTGAATAAATCTTGTATTTGATCTCTCTCCCGTTGTTTTCAAGTGATTGAAATGGAATTAAAAGCCATGCTTTTTCATTGGGAATTCCGTCAATCACGATCTCAGCGGTAATGTCGACATATGCGTCTTTTGATAATTCCGAGGAAATTGAAGGGGATGTGATATTATCTAGATTATCTTGGCAAAGTACATTCAGTTCCAAGAAGGTAGAAGAAGAAAACAAGAGTAGAAAAACACCCCGTTTGATTTTCTGGGAGAATTTCATTGTTTTCCTGAAAGAGATTTAATCTTAAACAGCAATCAAATTATTTCAGCTTTAAATCGGTGCATTTTTCAACAGCTGCAACTATTGAACCGAGCCTGACCGGTTTTTCCAAGACAACATCAACGGAAAGTTTCAGGATTTCGGCCTTGGCTTCAGCGGAAAGATGTGCGCTGGTAATAATCACCTTGACATCTTCCGTGTCTTCGTTCTGCCTTAGCAATCTGCAGAAGTCGATTCCATTCATATTGGGCATTCTAAGGTCGAGGATAACTAGGTCAGGCTGCCAGGTCCCGATGAGCAGGACACCCTGCATTCCGTCCGAGGCTTCCCTGAGTTCAAAATTTGAAAACACATCCAGAGCGTCTTTTATAAATTCCCGGAAGGCGCCATCATCATCAATGACAAGGATTTTTATTTTTCCGGAATCATTTAAAGTTTTTGGTATGCGTAGACCGCGTTTTTCCGCAAACTTGTCAAGCTCGTCAACTGTAAACCTATAATGACCGCCAGGAGTTAACCCGCTGCCAAGCAGATTCTGCTTGACCCAGTTGGTAAGACTGGAGCGGGAAACTCCGAGATATTTGGCGGCATCATTGCTTTTGAGGAGTTTCCTCATTACTTTTTGAGCTCAAACATTTCTCTTATCTGTTTGCCGACTACTTCAACTGGATGTTCCCCTAGGGCTTTGCGTTTTGCAAGCAGGGTCGGGGCTCCGTTTCTGCTTTCCTTGAGCCACTTTCTTGCGAATTTACCATTTTCAACATCCTTGAGGGCCTTCTTCATCCTGACCTTGGTTGCGGCGTTGATGATTTTTGGGCCAACTTCGTATTCACCCCATTCGGCGGTATTTGATATGATGGAGTTCATCTTCTGGATTCCGCCTTCATAAATAAGGTCTACAATCAGTTTCATTTCGTGTACGCATTCGAAATAGGCCATTTCCGGAGGATAGCCAGCTTCTGTAAGGACCTCGAATCCGGCTTTCATAAGTTCGACTAAACCGCCGCAGAGAACAGTCTGTTCACCGAAGAGATCTTCGTAGGTTTCCTGTTCAAATGTGCATTCAAGAACACCGGCGCGTGTGAAACCCATGGCCTTTGCCATGCCTAGGGCGATTTCCTTGGCTTTGCCGCTTGGGTTCTGTTTTACAGCGAAAAGGCCAGGAACTCCG
Source organism: uncultured Victivallis sp. (assembly GCA_964540865.1). Classification (GTDB taxonomy): domain Bacteria; phylum Verrucomicrobiota; class Lentisphaeria; order Victivallales; family GWF2-50-93; genus GWF2-50-93. The sequence continues at coordinate 39,667 of CAZION010000025.1, read as the reverse complement.
AAGCCGGCAAGGAATGCCTTGCGTTCTTCAGTGGCTGGGCTTTTGGGTGCTACCATGATGATGTCGACATCTGCAGGAGGAACGATTCCCTTGAAAATGATGTTGAATCCATGTGAGCAGGAAAGGACTTTCCCGGCTTTCATGTGCTTCTTGATTTCCTTCTTGTAGACAGGTCCGTGAAATTCATCTGGAAGCAGGATATGGACTATGTCGGCTGTCTTGGCAGCTTCTGATATCGACATGGTTTTGAATCCGTCATTGACGGCTCTTTCCCATGAACGGTTCGGGTTGCCGTTGAGGGTCTCTGTTTCGCCGATTATAACATTGATGCCTGAATCGCGCAGGCAGAGAGCCTGAGCGGAGCCCTGGTTCCCGTAGCCGATGATTGCAATCGTTTTACCGTTAAGCGCACTGATGTCAGCGTCGCTGTCATGAAGGATCTTTACCATTTTTCCTATTCTCCTGTTAATATTGTTGGTTCAAGTTGAAGAAACCGACTTTGTTTATAGGGAACCTCCATATGTCAAGTCTTAGAGTGTTCCTTTTAGCAACAAAAAGTTATACGATAAGCGCAAACAGCTTTTTTTCAACCGGAACTTTTAAACATTTGAACTTTTTGGGATTGCGGGTAAAGCCCTGCTCAAGGTAATTTGCTTTTCTTTTTCGAGCCTTTTGTTTTATTGCCGGCAGGAGAATAGTTTTTTACAATATCATCCATCAATTTGAATAATATTTCATTCTTATACACAAGCTCCGCAAGTGTTGAAGAATCTTTATGCCAGTTCCCTATTTTATTCAGCGTCTGAAACTTATTGTTATATTCTACGAATTTATGGTTTTGCTCCAGAAGTTCTCTTGCCGACTGGGTCTCGATAAGCTTCTTATGTGCGCACAATATGGCGTTAAGTCTCATCAGCCAGCGGTCGGACCTTATATGGTCAGCCTGTCCTTCAAATGCTTCCGCCAATATTTTCCCCTGGCAGGAGTCTGGACTGGTTTTGCCGTTGAGCCAACAGATTGTCGGCATTATATCGACTGATTCCGCGTATCCGAAAGTTTTGTTTTTCCTAACACCGTTTCCAGAAATAATCACCGATGTTAACCCTGTTTCGGGTTTATATGTTTGACGGGTTCCATCATCATCCACGCTGCAGTTGCCGGCAATAATGATTACAGTCTCTTTCATATATCCTTTTTTCGCGAGCCATGATATTAATTCACCGAGACGTCGATCCGAATTCACAATGCTTTTATACCATTCCGAATCATGATTCCATATATTGCGGCCAGCCTTTGAATCCTTGTAGGCGGCTTTGGCAGGACCGCCGACATACAAGGAGATGAATGTCGGGTTGTCCGTTTCAATAAGCTTTTTGACCGTTGTTATAAGGGAATCACTCTTTAACTCTACGTCTTGTGAGCCAAGAGCGCTTTCCAAATCATGGGTTATTGTATATCCTTCGGCAATCCCTTTTGCAAAAGATTTGCCTTTGTCGGAGAGGAAGGAATTTGAATCGGTGCAGAAGGCTGTTGTTTCTGTAAAGCAGTGTTGAATCATTTGCTTATCCAGTTCGGGGGTTCCGATAAGGGCGGTTCCTGTGGGAAGTGGTAGAACTGAAGTTAATTGATTCCAGCAATATTCCTTTGATGCTGGAAGGGATAACGGTAGCGTATTGGCTACGTTTTTATATAAAACTCCATTTGATATAAGCGAATTGTAGGTTTCAAGGGGAAGCTTTTCAAACATTTGACGATTCATCGAATCAATCACAAAAAGTATTGTTCTCTTGGGGATCGCGGTTGGCGCTTGTTTTGTAAATCTTACCTGTACGGTTTTGCCGATAGACTGGTTGTCTTTGAATGCGGTCGCTTTAATCAACGAGGTTTCTTTCAATATGATGGCATCTTTGTAAACGGCTGAATTCAAATCAGGTTCGGAGCCGTCCGCGGTATAGCGGATTTCCACGTCGTTTTCAGGAAAGCCCAGGAAAACCTTTATTTCCTTGTCGAAAACAGAACTGTCTGGAGTGACCACGGGATACAGGTCGTTCCCCCTCTTATAGAGACTTTCGCAAGATGAGATTATGAAACAGGCAATAATTAAAAGTGACATATTGAAATATCTGGGCATGCCGGGGTCTCCTCTTTTTGCATGATGGAAAAGTTCATTGTCAATACACCCTCGGTCAATAGTACGCAATAAATTAAAATTATCAAGGTTTGTAAAGATGATTTATGCCTTGGGCGGCTTAATAATTTATATGGATATCTGTGATATTCGATATTGACAAATAATAGGATTGAGAATAAATTAAGATTACGGTGTTATTAAGAATTGTGTAAACCGTGGCCATGAGGTTCAGAATATTTATATTTTCTTGACATGCCAGAGGGGAATATGTGCATAAACAGAAAATGCCTGATGGTTTCCTCAGTTTTACTGTTTTCTCTCTTGTTCATTCTCTTTGAGATATTAAAACACTTTTTGCTTCCTTCGTTGGGGCTCCTTGAATCTCATCTTATCACATTCTTATTTGTGATTATAATTCTTTCCGCGGCGACTTATATTATCCATAAAATTGATTTCATCAGGCAATGCCAGATAAAGAAGAAAAATCTTGAGAATACAAAACTCGGACTAGCCCTCCACAGCGCCGAGGAGAGGTATCGCGCAATCTTTGACCATTCATCTAACTCAATTGTACTAATGGACTGCGAAAACTGGGAGAATTGGGATTTCAACGGGAAAGCTTACGAAATGCTGGGCTATTCGCGCCGGGAGTTTTCCGACATCACCCTGAAGGATTACGAGATGTTGCCAGTTCATGACATGAAAAAAAGGTTCGAAAGAATTGCGCTCAGTGGCGTCCCTGAAACCTATGAGACTCGCTATAGGAAAAACAACGGCGAAATTATTGAAGTCCTGGTCAATGTTGAAATCCTCTATATTGGCGATAAGAAATATTTCCTGACCGTATCCGAGGACATAAGTGAGAGGAAAAGAATCCAGACCAAGGCAATCGAACAGTATGAATTCCTCAACACCCTTATGGAGACAATACCTTCGCCAGTGTTTTACAAGGACAGGCAGGCAAGATATATCGGATGCAACAGGGCGTTTGAGGATTTTTTCGGAACCTCGAAACAATCCATTCTCGGGAAGACTGTATTTGAAATATCCCCCCGGGAAATTGCCGAGGAGTATTTTAAGAGGGACGAGGAGCTTTTCTTAAATCCGGGTTCGCAGGTTTACGAATGCAGGGTCAAGACAAGAAAACTTGGTTTGAGAGATGTTGTTTTCAGCAAGGCGGTATTCAAAGACATAAAAGGGAATATCTCCGGTATAATCGGAGTCATTCTTGATATCACCGACCGCAAAAAAGCGGATGCTGAACTTCAGCGGAGCAGAAACGCCCTGATTGAACATAACAGGGTTCTTGTCAGCTGGACATCGCCTGAAGTGCTCTACAGCCCCGATTTCGAGCAAATTGTCGCAAGGATTACGAAGACGGTTGCCGATGTCATTGGGGTTGAGAGGGTATCGCTCTGGCTGTTTAATACCGATTTTTCCAAACTCTATTGTGCGGATCTTTTTGAGAAGAAGACGGGAATGCATTCAAACAACAGTGAGCTGGATGTTCGCCGTCATCCTTTATATTTCAACGCCTTGAGAAAAGAACGGGTGATTGTTGCCCATAACTCCATGACTGATCCCAGATACTCTGAACTTGTAGATGGGTATATCAGGCCCTATGGGATATCTTCAACACTTGATGTCCCGGTTTTTGTTGCCGGGGAAATAATAGGGGTGATATGCATTGAGCATCAGGGCGAACAGAGGGCCTGGACGGTCGAAGAGCAGAATTTCGCGATATCTGTCGGAAATATCTTCTCTCTTGCACTCGAGATAGCAAGTCATAAAAAACTTGAAAAATCGGTTCACTCCGCAAAAGAGAATTTTGTAAATATTGTTGAAAAGCTTCCATATCCAGTACTCATTGTTGACATCAAGGGCACCGTGAAATATGTTAACACCGCATCTGAGAGCTTTTTTGGTCCTAAGGTCAAAGACATGCTAGGTTCCCAATTCCCCTATGCGGTTTCATCGGAGGGGATGGGCAGAATTGATATTTCACATCCCGACGGATCGGCAAAAAAAATAGAGCTTGTAAGTGTACAGACTAAATGGGATGGGGATTCGGCCCGATTGATATCTTTTTATGAACATTCTCACAAAATAGAAAGTGGATATGACCGAACAGGCAAAAATTGTATGGAGAAATGATCTTGAAACAGGAATCAAGCTTATTGACAATCAGCACAAGCAGTTTTTCAGGCTTGTAAACAAGATCCTTGACAGTTCGATAAAACAAGAAGATTCCAAGACTCTCATGGATTCGTTCATTTTCCTTAAATATTACATTTTGGATCATTTTTCTGTTGAAGAAGCGTCCATGGTTGAATATAAATATCCGTCTTTTTCCCAGCATAAGGACAGGCATCTTTATTTCCGAAAAGAAATTGAACGGCTGGAAGCAAGTCTCAAAGCCAATGATCCGTCAAATGAAGTAGCTATTAAATTAGAATACTTGGTAATCAACTGGTTTATGAACCACATAAAAGTTGAAGACAAAAAACTATGCAATTATCTTCTTGCGGAAGTCCAGGTCAGCAATAAAAAACTTCTCAGCAGGCTTAAGGCGATTGTCAAAGGTTTCTTTAAACCAAAAAAGGAAGCCTGAAGATTCTTTTCAGACTCATATACCCATAGTGTTTTATGCCTATGCGTGTGCTGTCTTTTTTAGTTGCAGACAAGTTGCCTCATATGCCCGCCAGGCTGCCTTTGTACTTTTTCAGTAGCTCCCCGATCGTAGCTGTTACAACCTTGTTTTTGCCGGACTTAATGATAATACTCTCGCCTGATCCAACTTTTCCAACTTCCGCATACGGAACAGCTTTGAGGATGTTTTCAGCAGACTTCCTGTTTTTGGGAGATACAGTCATGATGAAACGGCTGTTGCTTTCAGAAAACAGGAGTTCATGCCCTGTCATTTTTTCAGATGTCGGAATCCTGGCTATGTCGATTTCAAGACCGAGCCTTCCGGCCATTGCGATCTTCGCAAAACCGGCGGCAAGCCCGCCTATGGCCGGCGTATGCAGTGAGTTCGCGAGATTTCTATCGGTTACCGTTGAAACCGCTTTGTATATTTTTATTGCATAATTCGCATCGACTTTAGGGACGTTTCCTCCTGTGCCTCCAAGCATGTAGAAAAATTCGCTCCCGCCAAGCTCTGGCTTGGTGTTTCCAATAACATAGACAATGTCGCCGGGTGATTTTACGTCAAGGGTGACCGCCTTGGAAATGTCATCCATCTTTGCTATGGTGCTGAAAAGTACGGTCGGCGGAATTGAAATTTTCCTGCCGCCTCTGGTGCTGTCGTTCTTCATGCTGTCTTTTCCGGAAATGCACGGAACCTTGAATGCTTTTGTATAGTCGTAGAGCGCCTGGTTTGCCCTGACGAGCTGTGCGAGCTTGTATTCCCCGTCAGGAGTCTTTTCGCTCTGTACGGGATCTGGCCAGCAGAAATTATCTAGTCCGGCAATATGCCCTAGTTTTCCGCCGACAGCAATGACACGCCTTACCGCAAGATCAATTACGGATGCCATCATGTGATAGGTGTCAATGTCACTGTATCTTGGCAGAATCCCGGATGAAAGGATGATTCCTTCCCTGCTGAGCTGTTCGGGCATTGTCACAGTTGCATCGCTGACCACGTCCCGGCATTTTCCGATGAACGGTTTGATAACGCTGAGACCTTTGACTTCATGGTCGTATTGGCGCGCCTTGTATTCATCAGAGCATATGTTAAGCCTGCCCGGCATTTGAATGAAATCATTCCGGAGGTTTCTTTTTGTGAAGTCCGGGTTTTTAAATGCGGGAGGGGTCCATTTCGCCTTGAGTTTCATTCTCGGAAGGCCGTCGTGCATGAATTCAATATCAAGATATGCAATTGTTTTCTTGCCGTACAGGACATGGAATTTCCCATTGTCCGTGAATTCTCCCAGCGCTGTCGCCTCAACATCCCTCAACTCTGCAAGTCTCAGGAATTCATCCAGATTTTCGGGAGGAACGGCGAAGCTCATTCTTTCCTGCGCCTCGGAAAGAATTATTTCCCAGGGTTGGAGTCCCGCATACTTGAGGGGAGCTTTTTTAACATCTATTATGCAGCCACCGCAAAGACCGGACATTTCGCCGATGCTTGAGGAAAGTCCCCCGGCGCCGTTGTCCGTGACAAAACGGTAAAGCGCCTTGTCGCGCGCCTCATAAATGAAATCAGACATTTTTTTCTGGGTTATCGGATCCCCGATCTGGACCGCCTGTGTCGGACTGTCCTTGTGGAGCTCTTCACTGGAGAAAGTGGCGCCGTGTATCCCGTCCTTGCCGATTCTTCCGCCTGTCGTGACGATGATGTCGCCGGGATTTATCTTTTTCTTGTGCCCGGGCTGGCCTCCGATTGTCCTCGGAAGAGTCCCTACGGTTCCGCAGTAGACGAGCGGTTTACCAAGGTATCTTTCTTCAAAATATTCCCAACCGAGCCCGTAAGGGATTCCGCTCTGGTTGCCACCGTCTATTACTCCCTTATGAATTCCGTCCCTGAGCCGGCGCGGATGGTGAAGCCCCTCCGGTATGTCCTTTTCCCCAGTGAACGGAGATCCAAGGCAATATCCCCATGCATTTATAAGGAGGTTTGCGCCAAGGCCGGTCCCCATCGGGTCACGATTTACACCTACGATTCCAGTCATTGCGCCGCCGTATGGATCCAGGGCTGAAGGGCTGTTGTGTGTTTCAACCTTGTACACCAGGTCAAATTTGTCGTTGAATGCAATGACTCCGGCATTGTCATGGAATACGGAGACAAGCCAGTCGACATCCTTCGATATTTCCTCGGTGCTTTTCTTTATGAATGACTTGAAGCATGAGACAATATGTGAGGTCTTGCCGTTTTCGTCAACATATTCTATTTCGGCATCGAATATTTTGTGTTTGCAGTGTTCGGACCAGGTCTGCGCCAGGATTTCGAGTTCGGCGTCTGTCGGCCGGTTTTTTAGTCCGGCTTTCCCGCGGCCCTGAGCCTTGCGGAAATAATTCTGAATGACCTTCATTTCATCAAGGGTGAGGGCGAGGATGCCTTTCCTGCTGATGCCGAGCAGTTCAGAGTCGCTTACTTCAAGGTTGACTTCCTTTATCTTGATATCTCCAAATTCCTTGACAAATGGCGTATTTGACGGGAGACGGGATTTTTCAAGTTGACTTCTGCTGAAGACGGATACGGTTTCTATGAGTTCGTTTGCAAGGATTTTCTTTGCGATTGTCTCGGTGTCATTCCTTTTCAGGTTTTTACCGTAGAGCAGATATTCCACTGAACTGAAGACAAATTCATCGTCCCGGAGCTTCCTTCCGATGATATCGCCAATGGCTTCATGCGCCGAGCGTCCGACATTATCCGTCACTCCCGGTCTGAATCCGACAACTATGAGCCAGTCGCAGCCAGTTTTTCTCGTTTCCCCTGCAATCCCTTTCTGAAGTACGGGATTGGAAAGTTCTTTTGCGATTTTTTCAGATTGTGAGGAAGATAGGTTTGCGCAAATGGTGTAAACATCTCTCGTCCTGACTTTTTCAACAGGGAGCTTTAAAAAGTTAAGAATCTGTTTCTTTACGGATTCGCCGCGGGAATCCCTCCATTTATCATAATTGGCGACTTCTATTCTGTAATTCATATTCACCGGATTTCATTTAATGTATTTTGGTAAAGACTTGAAATGTATGTTATAAATCATAAAATTCCATGTGTGTTACGATAGAATATGCCCAAGAAGTATCTTTATCCCGATGCCGACAAGGATCAGTCCGCCCAGGGCCTCTATTTTCTCCTCGAAGAAATGACCTATGAAATCACCTATCATGACGCCGATGAAACAGAGGATGAAAGTGACTATCCCTATAATTGATACCGCCAGGAATATGCTGGCGCTTAAGAGTGAGAGTGAAATGCCTACGGCAAATGCGTCGATGCTTGTTGCGATTGAGAGGAATATGAGCGTTTTGAGGTTTGTAGGATCAAACTTCTCCTCTTCTTCTTTCAATATGAAGGCCTCGTAAATCATTTTCCCCCCGATCGCCGTAAGGATGATAAATATAATCCAATGGTCGAAGGCGGAAATGAAATCCTTTATAAATGTGCCGGCAAACGCGCCTATAAGCGGCATGAAAAGCTGGAATATCCCAAAGAAGAAGGCAATTCGCAATGCGTGTTTAAGTTTTGATTTTTTCAGGATAATTCCGCTTGCGATTGAAACCGCAAGTGCATCCATCGCCAGAGCAACGGCTATTAAAAGGATTGCATAAAAATTCATAGTTCGCCTTCTGCTTCATTTTCTTTTCACGGGTTTGGAATCTAAACAGGATCAGGATGATTTGCAAGACAGGAAGGACTATGATGTGTGTTTTTCAGTGTTGAGTTGGGTGATGCGATTCGCTATGCTACTGCCGGCGGATTTGCATGTTAATAACCGGCGAGAGTATTGCCGCTGCTGTAAAGATAGGGGTTGTGATATTCCAGTATGCTATAATCATTCCAGGCTGGCCGAGATTTCTCGGAGGGCAGAGAGTTCGTCTAGGAATACACAGGATTTCGGTTCGGAGCCGTTTACTATCTTGTGGAGGCGCAGGAAATAGCATATTGGGAAGCAACTTTTCATCCATTCTGTTCTGTAACCGGCGAAGCCTGTCCTCCCGAGCATCGAGAGGATTTCATGGTAGACTGATTCCATGAGCCAGTTGAGTTCGGCCTCTCCGGAAATCTTTGTGAAGTCCCTGATATGAATGCCGGCACTTAAGTTGTCGCAGTAGGATATTTCGATCTTAACGATGCGGTCTTTCAGAGGGGTGAACTTCAGAGTGTATTGCGCATCCTTGCCTTCCCAGAAAAGATAGATGCCCTCGTCTGGCGCACCGGAAAAGTCGTCGCCAGAACTGTAGAGTTCGTTCAGCTTGATGAGTAGGTCTAAGAGTTCGTCAAGGGGATCTGATTTATCACAGACTCTCATCAGGAAAGACTGCCCCTTGCAGATGGCTTCGAGCTCCATCCATCTTGATTTAATGGATACAATTCTGAAAGTGAAATCCATGTGAACCCCGGTGCATTAAGTTCATCTTATATGAATTTGTATTTTTGGATCGCTAGCATCCTGCCGGCATCTTCCATCTTTTCACTCTTGTTCCGATAAGAATTTTGCCGCCAAGATGATGGCGTTCCATATAATTTTACAAAGGTAATCAATAAAGTAGAAAGTCTAATATACCAAATAATATCTGAATACCGTATATCAAGCGGTTTATCCCAAATTCCGATTTTTAAAGCGATAAACGACTGTTCTTTGAATTCGAAACACCCGACATGGGGTCAGTCTTCGCCCTTCAACAGATTCAGGGTTACGCCGAGGCACGCAGGATTCAGAATAAATCCAGATGGGTTTGAATTTCATTCTCTCTTGAAACTTGCCTTGAAAGTATGTTGGGCTTTAGCCCGACACTCTTCGTTTTTCAATTTATTGAGTTAAATTTGAAAACATTGTCGGGCTAAAGCCCAACATACTTCTTTAGCCTGAGCCGCCGTGCCTGATGGCGGTCTACCCCAAGGCATTCGATTGTTTCTCCAATCTCTGCTACATTTAAAAATCGAAGAGGTCGGGGGTGTCGGTTTTTTGGGGGAGAGTTGGTTTTGCGGTGTGGGAATGCGGTGTTTGCGCTTTAAGCCAGTCGTCAAGGGATTGGATTTTCACTCCGTACCCTTTGGCCTTGTCAATTTTGCTGCTGGCGGAGGAGAGGTCGGCGGCTACAAGCAAGGAAAGCTCTTTTGTCACCGCATCTAGCGGTTCGTAACCTGATTTCCTTGCAAGATTCTCGTAATAGGTTCTGTGCTCGGGCATTTTGCCGGTGAAGCATATTGTCGGAAGTGATGTTTCTATACCGCCCTTCGTTGTTAAAAGTTCTACTGAACTGAGGAGTTCGTCAAGAAAAGCGGACTGGCTGCGAAGTTCGCGTGAAATCGCATCCGCGCGTTCCGGCCCTATGCCGGCAATTGCGGAAAGCTGTTCAACAGTCAAAGTCCTGAGTTCGGCCAGAGTGTAGTTCTCAAGGATTTTTTTTGCGGTGTTTTTACCGATGCCGGGAATGTTGAGGGCTGCAAGGAGGGAGAAATCCTCAACTCTCCTGGCAACCTGGATTTCCCTGACAAGATTGCCTGCGGATTTATCTTTGAAACCTTCGAGTTTAAGGATGTCTTCGAGCTTCAGTTCAAAAATGTCCTTCAGGGTTTTAACTCCGAGGGTGTTCATCATTTTCCGGATATTGGGTTCGCCGAGCCTTTCGATGCCGATGTTTCTGACGGCGGCAAGGATTCGCTGGACTTTTGTCTCTGTGCACTCCGGATTGGTGCAGCGGAGCTCCGGGCCGTCGGTGAGCAGTTTGCTTTTGCAGCAGGGGCATTCGGCAATAATCGGGGAACGGCGATTATCGCCTTCTTCACGAGAGATGATATATGGAATGACATCTCCGGCGCGTTCGACTGTCACCATGTCTCCAATCTGAATATCTTTGTCGATAAGGTTTTTGACATTGTGCAGTGTGGCCTGTTTTATGGTGATTCCTCCGATTTCTACAGGTTCAAGCTGGGCGACAGGTGTTAGGCAGTTCTTGCCGAAGCTCCACATCACGTCGAGCAGCTTGGTCTTCCTCCTGACACCGCTGAATTTGAAGGCGATCTGACTGCGCGGATGATGGGCTGTGTTTCCGAGAGAGTCGCCATAGGCTTCATCTGCGAGTTTGATCACGAGCCCGTCCATAGGGTAGGGGAGTTCTTCTACATCCTTCAGGATCCCAGGCCATTTTTCTGCGAATTCCGCAAATGTCACCGAATATGAGACGAGGCTGTAGTCGACAAGTGTGAGTTTTGCGCACTGGGCGAGAATATCTCCGATTTCCTTAAGCCCCATTATTCCTGCGACAGCGTTTCTTGAATTCTTGTAGGTTTTGCCGTCTTTCCTCTTTATATGGGAATAGAGTGTCTTGAAGTCATCGTCCCTGATTACTATTTCCCCCCTGACCGGGCGGTCCAGCTTACCCTTATGTCCTTTTGTTTCAAGTTCGATCAGGGGAAGCTTGTCTGTGATGTTTTCGCCGTCAACTCCGTCCCCCCGTGTTGCGAGGATCCTGTTTGCGAAGTTCGCAGAAATGCCGTCGTATTTTGGCTGGACCAGGAAAAGCTCCTTGTCTGAGCGTGTGTATTTTTTCGCCCATTCAAGAATCTCCTCCAGGGAATAAGCCTTGTCCAGAGAAAGCATGGGTTTTGAGTGGCGGATTTTACCGGTGCTTGCTACGCTTGGGGCGAGGATTTTCTGGAGGAGGGGATGCTCTGGATTGATTGATTCCAGCTTCCTGAGGAGCGCATCGTAATCCTCGTCGCTGATCTCGGGTTCGCCGATCTCCCAATAGCGCCTGTTGTGGTATTCGATAGCCGCAACAAGTTCTGTTTCTGTATTTGGAATGTTAGGGGGCATTTTCTGTTTTCAATTGATTTCAATGTTGTCAATAAGTCTGGTTTTGCCGAAGAAGGATGCCACGGCGATAAGGATTTTTCCGGATAATGTTTTAACAGGTTCCAGATTTTCAGAATCAACAATTTCGACATAGTCAATTCTGCCGCCTCCGGTTTCTATTGCCGAAACGATGTTTTTCCTGACGGTCTCAATTCCTTTTTCGCCTTTTGAAATTGCGAGTTTCGCAGATTTCAGGGAGCGGCTTATTGAAACCGCGCCACTGCGTTCCTCGTCGGAGAGGTAAACGTTCCTTGAACTTTTCGCAAGTCCATCTTTTTCGCGTACGATGCTTTCAAGAACAATTTTCACAGGAAAATTCAAATCGCGGATCATTCTCCTGATGATTTTAGCCTGTTGGAAATCCTTTCTGCCGAAAACCGCGAAGTCCGGAAGCGTGGCGTTCAAAAGTTTAGCCACAACGGTGGTGACCCCTTTGAAATGGCCGGGTCTCGACTTTCCGCAGAGGCCCCTGGAAAGCGCCAGCTCCTCGACCCATGTAGAGAAGTCACCGGAATACATTTCATCGGGAGATGGTGCGAATATCGCATCGGCGCCGTGCTTCTTGCATAGGGCTAAATCGTTCCGGAAAGGGCGGGGGTATTTGCTGAAATCTTCTTTCGGCCCGAATTGGGTTGGATTTACAAATATGGTGACAATCACGGCGTTCGCATGTTTTTTTGCCGTATCTATAAGTTTCAAGTGCCCCTCATGTAGGCAGCCCATTGTGGGGACTACGGCAATTGACAATCCCTTCTTCCTGAGCGAAGTGGAATACGCTTGCATCTTTTTTATTTTGCCCAGTATTTTCATGGCTTCGGATTTTTCTCTATTACGTGGAGGCTGCCCATTTCGCAATCCAGGAGGGTGGCGATAACCTGGCATTTCGACATGAATAGGAAAAACACCGGTCTTTCCGTCTCGCACATGGTTTCGAAATTCCCCTGTCCCTTTGATATTATGAAGTCACAGTTTTCAAAGTGGTCTTTGAATTCATCGCTGCAGTTTTCCAGGATCACCCCCGGTATTGAATCGCCTGTGTCGATTATGCTCACGATTTCATTCATCCCGGACATTTCGGCCTCGCGCCTTGTGGCGTCGTTGAGGATGGGGTTCCCTCGGACTGCTAAAGTTATTTTGTCCTTGTACGGTTCGATCAAAAGCCTGTCGAAAACTATTTCGCCGCAGTTGTCGGCTATATAGAGGATCCTTTCGGATTCCATTATTCTCTTATGGAGCCGCGCGATTGCATTGAGGTCGATCTGTTGTTTCAGGGCATCGGCGATTATCTGGTGGACACTGTTCAGATTGAAATTGTGGTCCGTGCCGAAGTCAATGATATTTCCGGCAATGATCAGGCGGATTGTCGTTTCAAACGGATGTTCGGATTTTTGGACCTCATGGCGCAGGAACGGCAGCATCTCCAGGGCGAACGCGGTAGACTCGTCCTTGATTTTAACGTATGCGTCCTCAACACCGGTGATCTGCCTTACAACGGCATGTATTTTCTTAGCCATGGCCGGGGGGCTCTTGTCAAAGTCCAGGGAAGCTGCCATTGCGAGAGTCTGTCTTAATATTTCCCGCTGCTCTTCGTGGTTTCTACCGGTCATTTTTGCAACATTGAGCGAATGGGATATGAAACAGGGTATGCAGTCAATATAGGTTTTCATTCAGCCCCGGTTATTTTTTTAAGATGAGTTTTTTCGGGGCGGTTGTAAGCTTAAGGCCGGGTTTCAGTCCTGGTTTTGCAAATTCCGGACGCGTTTGCTGCTTGGGGCCGGAAAGAGCTTTTATTTCCTTCAGGAACAGGTCCCAGGACTTGAAACGTTCTTCCGGATCCTTGGCAGTCATTGTCCGTATTATATTTACTGCTTCTTTTGAGAGGTTGGGAGGGAAAATAATCTTGTCTGAAACATGTTTGTTGATCATTGTCTGTTCGTCCGGAGCCGTGAAAGGGATCTTGCCAGTGAGCATTTCATAGAATATTATTCCGAGCGAGTAAAGATCGCTGCGCCAGTCGGCCTTGTGGTCAAGCGCCTGCTCTGGAGACATATATATGGGATTGCCGAACACATAAGTGCGTTTATGCTGATAATTGCGGGCAATCCATGGGGCAAGACCGATATTTGCCACTACCGGCTCACCGCTGTCGCCGAAAAGTATTGTTTCAGGTTTGAGGCAGAGATGGATCAGGCAGTGTTCGGACATCGCATAATTAAGAGCTTCCGCGATTTTACCTATAATCCTCAGGGATTCTTTTTCAGTAAATGGCGCTTGACGGGAGATGAGTTCCTCAAGATTTCCTTCGGACATGAAAGCCATCACCAAGTAGCAGTAATCGTCTAAGGTTCCGCAGTCAAAATAATGAAATATGTTGGAATGGTTCAGCCTTCCCGTTTTCTGCACTAGTTCCTTGAATGAGACCTTAGCCTCTAAATCAGCCTTTACGGAGAATATTTTAAGAACCACTGTGCGCTTCACCGATTCCTGGAAGGTTAGGTACAGCGTGGCTTTCTCACTCGATGAAATCGCCCTGATAATTTTATATCCGTTAATTTCCATGCCTGGAGTCAGAGAGGATGATGAATCTAGTCTTGAGGGTGGAATGACAGGGGCGTCTTTTTGCGCGAACATGTCGGTACGGTTTAACCTTAAGGTATCGACTTGGGACACGGCATTCTCAGCGGAGGTTGCTCCGCCCTGCTTTATTTTTCCCAGTTTAAGTATGGAAGTGGTTGTAGACTGATAACGTTCAGGTGTTTCAATGCAAAAGACGAATTCCGCGTTGCCGATCCTGATTTTATCTCCATCAGAGAGAAACGCATCTTCGTCTGAAAGCATTTCATCGTTGATCAGGGTTCCATTTGTTGACTTGAGATCCCTCAGTATTAATTTGTTTTCAATGGGATGTAGGTAAATCATGCAATGTCTACCGCTTACAAGAGGGTCGTCGACAATGGTTACGTCATTGTTAACACTTCTTCCGAGATGGAATTCCCCTTTGCCTGGAACAGCGACTGTCTCTTTTCCCGACTCGTTCTGGAATATTAAATATGGCATGCCTTTACCCGGGTTTTGAAGTTTGTTTTCAGATTCAATATCCATGCGGCATTCAAGTTTATTATGATTGTAAACTTCTTGTTCTAATTTTGTATAACGTCAAATTCATTCTTCAGGAGATATTATACTGTTAAATCAGTTGCACCCATAGCGCATTTACTTGAATTCATTGTATCCTTCAAGAAGTTTCTTTCTGTTTTCTTCAGCCTCTTTCTTTTTCTTAAGCATGGCCTCCGCCTTAATGTCATCCTTGATTTTGGGATTTTCCTTGGTCAGGCAAAATTCAGTATAAGCTGTTTTTTCAGGGTTGAGCTTTACCAGCAGTTGCCCTTTTGTCTCTTTTCCGGTCCATACGTAAAGTTGTTCTATAGGTATAGCCAGTTCAGCCTCAGCCCATCCGCATTTTAAGCAGGTGCCTTTGACAAAAGAGTGGGTTCCGTCGCATGGCTCCTTCCTGTCGGCTTTTGCCGGGTCGGCGGCATCCAGTTTTTCCTGATCGGTAAGGCCGTACTTATCCCTGATTTTTCTTCCAAGAGAAAGCATGCCTTCCTGTGGTCCTATCCTGAAAGCATAAACAACCTTGAAAAGAATATCAGAAGTGAAGTATAACTCCAACCTTGTTATAGGCCCTTTTTCATAGTTGATTATTGCAGTCTCTCCGCTTAAGGCATTTGCATACTGCGGATAGAGCAGCGAGAATTCATCTTTTTTCATGCCCCAATACGCCAGCTCAAAGCCAGGATCGGCGTCAATTCCTGCGTTCTTAGTGTTGTTGTCAAGTTGTTTTTCCTCCGCTATCTTTTTTATCGCCTCCCGTTTTTTTGCAATTCCCAGGTCTTCCTTGGATTGCCCAGGTGTTTTTGGATCATCTAGAGGGGCGGTTGGCGTTGGAGCCATGGTTTGCGCATTGTTTGCGGCCGCTACGGCCTTTGGTGCAACCTTTTCAGGAACAACTGCAGGAGTCTGTATATCCTTAATAAGAAGTGCGGCTATTTCCTTAGGGTTCCGCCAATCATTCATATAGAAAATGTATCCATTGTCCTCGTTTTCCTTGATTACAGCATCGCGCACCTCATTGTAGACCTGAACTGAATAAGCATTCTTCCTGGAGTAGTAATCACGTATTTTTGTTTGGACGAACGATTCTTTTTTCTGATTCCTGCAGACTTCGTCAAATCTGACTCTGTCTTCGGGTACGAGGTCATACAATGCTATAACAGTGCCTCCGATGTTTATGCTGTTTCCCGTGCTTCCATAACTGAAGAAGTACCCTTCCGCCTCATAGGGTTTTTCCCCTTTGAGATATTTTACGGTCACATAATCAAGTATCTTTGACATTACAAAAGTCTTTTCCGCCTCCGTTTCCGCCTTCTTTTTTAGCGTCTCATAGTTGTCCGGGAATTTCTGAGTGACTTTCTCCCTGACTGTTTTTCCGATTTCCTGAGTTGTTTTTGCATTCTTCTTAGCTTCAGGTTCAAGGCGATACAGTTCTGAAACATCTTTCAGTATGGCTTTTGCCACGTCATTATCGTTCAGATTCTCGCCGGCCTCCTTGTATTTCGATATTATCTTTGATATCTTCTGTATTCTCATGCTCGAGATGGCAGGAGTCTGCGAGCCGTATGTGTTTAGACATGAAATGAACAGGAATATAAAAAACAGATAACATGTTTTCCGATATGCGTTGAAGATCATAGTTTAATAAACTCCAGAAAAACTTGGTTTGAAAACGATTAAACAAAGCTTTGAAAAATTACAAACGGAAAATTATACCAGATTCCTTTGATTTTCAATTAAATATCTGTATTAAGTATAGCGTTTTTGAAATTTTTTATTCCAAGCCGTCTAAAATGAAGAAATAATAATTATATGAATGACAAAGAGCTAGAAAAGACAAAGTCATATGTCTGTGAAATGAGCGAGGAAAAACTCCGCCAGCTTACAGCCCTTCTTACAGAATCCGGTTGGATTTTTGAGCCGTTTCCTCCATACGCGCATTGGAAGGCATCTAAAGAGAAGACAAAAATAGTTGCTTACAAGAGCGGCAAGCTCACCATACAGGGGAAAGGTACAGGTGAATTTGTGACTTTTTCGCTTGAACCGGAAATCCTGAAAGAGGCTCGGCTCGGCTATGAGAGGATAATAGACAAACCGGATGCCGCTCTTTCAGATATTGAAGAAAAATTTACTCCACACGCAGGGGTCGATGAGAGTGGTAAAGGGGATTTCTTCGGCCCTCTTGTAATTGCTGCGGTTTTTGTCGATGAGCAGGCAAAGGATAAGCTGCTTAAGATAGGTGTTAGAGATTCAAAGATGATTAAAAACGACGTGAAGATAAGCAAGCTTGCCACTGAGATAAGGAAAATTGTGTCCGGCAGGTTTGCGAATGTTGCAATAGGGCCGGATTCATATAACAGGCTTTATGAAAAAATAGGGAACCTTAACCGTCTTCTCGCCTGGGGACATGCCCGTGCCATCGAGAATATTGTAGAAAAGGTGCCTGATTGCAAATGGGTCCTTTCGGATAAGTTTGCAAATGAGCGGCTTATTAAAGACGCGCTGATGAAGAAAGGCCGGAAAATCGAGCTCCGTCAGAGGACAAAGGCGGAAAGCGACATAGCCGTTGCAGCGGCTTCAATCCTCGCCAGAGATGAATTCGTCAGAAGAATAAAGGAGCTTGGCGCCGGGCTCGGAATTGTACTTCCAAAAGGTGCTGGTGCAAATGTTGATGCTGCTGCGAAGGATATTGTGGAGAAATTGGGGCCGGATAAGCTCGGATGTATTGCAAAGATGCATTTCAAGACAGCATCTAAGGCCCTAGGTATTCCCTTTGCCGTTGAACCGTTAAAAGAGACGGTGGAATTTAAACTCTCAGACTAATTTTAAGTTAAACTTTATGTTCCGCGTTTGAATCATCATATGATTATTGCTACATTAGAACCTCTTTTTTTACAGTCATAAAGGTTCCCTTAAAAAGCGAAATTGAAATCAACTAAAATATACTAAGGAGTGAAAAATGAGTAAAATTCATGCTGATCATGTGTTTACTTCGGAATCAGTGTCAGAAGGTCATCCCGACAAGGTGTGCGATCAGATTTCAGATGCTGTCCTTGACGCCTGTCTTCAACAGGATCCTGAAAGTCGTGTTGCCTGTGAAACCCTTGTTACGACTGACCTTATTGTGATTTCAGGTGAAATTACTACAAAGGCTGAAGTCAACTGGGAGGCCATCGCACGCGGGGTTGTCAAGGAAATCGGATATACGGACAAGTCTGTTGGTTTCTCCGATGCGGACTGCAAGGTTTTTGTCTGCATACACAGCCAGTCCCCTGATATTTCACAAGGTGTGACTGCCGGAGTGGGGCTTCACAAGGAGCAGGGCGCTGGAGACCAGGGGATGATGTTTGGCTATGCCTCTAACGAGACGAAAGAGCTTATGCCTGCCCCGATTCTATACTCACATAGGATTGTAGAGGAGCTTGCAAGGCTCCGCAAGTCAAGTCCGAAAAAATATCCATTCCTCCGTCCAGACGCAAAAAGTCAGGTTTCCATTCGCTATAAGGACGGAAAACCGATTAGTGTTGAGACTATTGTTGTTTCTCACCAGCATACGCCCGACATGAAAATAAAACAGCTTGAAGATCTGGTTAAGGAAGTGGCTAAAAAGGTAATTCCCGCCTCCCTTATGAAGGGGAATATCAAATACCACATCAATCCGACAGGAAGATTCGAAGTTGGAGGACCCAATGGCGATACCGGACTTACGGGCCGTAAAATCATAGTGGACACCTATGGCGGCGTAGGTTCGCATGGCGGTGGCGCCTTTTCAGGCAAGGATCCGAGCAAGGTGGATCGTTCCGCAGCCTATATGAGCCGCTACATCGCAAAGAACATCGTAGCATCCGGTCTCGCTGAGAAGTGCGAAGTCCAGGTTGCATACGCCATAGGCGTTGCAGAACCCCTCAGCATAAATGTTGACACCTATGGCACCGGCGTTCTTGAAGATGACAGCTTGCTGGAAAAGATCATACGTGACAATTTCGATCTGAAGCCTGCAGGAATCATAAAGTCTCTCGGCCTTAAATTTCCTTCGAAAAATGGTTGGTCATACAGGAAGTCTGCGGCCTATGGACATTTCGGGAGAAATATTTTCCCTTGGGAAGTGACCGATAAGGTTGAAGCCCTCAAGAAGGCTGCGGCAAAACATATGAAATGTGCATGCTGCAGCTGCTAGGCGAAATGTGAGGAAATATAACTGCAAACTCTGTCATTAAGATGGAGTTTGCAGTTTTCATTTGGACTGGGAATATTAAAAAATCAAATCATTAATCGATCTTCAGGAGACTTACATATGGCGAAGAAAAAAAGGAAAGTGCTCGGCGTCGGCTCACCGATGCTTGATGTCCTCGTAAATGTTCCGGATTCATTCCTGGCTGAAATAAAAGCTCAGAAAGGCGGGATGGAGCTGGTAGATTCGTCGACCCTTGAAAAGATTCTCTCGAAGACAAGGTCAAAGCAGATGCTTGTGCCAGGAGGTTCCTCGGCAAACACCATCTTCGGTCTCATGGAACTCGGCATGGATACAGCATTCCTAGGAAAAATAGGTGATGACAAGCAGGGGCGGTTCTATACTGAGAGATACCAATCGATTGGTGGTGACATTTCGCGTTTCAAGGTGAGTGAAAAAGTTCCGACCGGACGCTGTCTGAGTTTGATAACCCCTGATTCCGAAAGGACGATGCGCACAGATCTGGGGGCGGCCGCAACCATGATCATGGAGGAAATAACGTCTGCTGATTTCACAGATATCACCCATCTTCATGCTGAAGGATACATGCTTTTCAATAAGGAACTGATGATACATGTGCTTTCGCTTGCCAAGAAGAATTCATGTACTGTAAGTCTTGATCTTTCCTCTTTTGGAGTTGTGAATGCATCAATGGACATACTCCCGGACATTCTCGGGAAATACGTGGATATAGTTTTTGCCAACGAGGACGAGGCAAAAGCTTTCTGCGGTGACGAGGATCCTGAGAAAGCAATCAAGGCGATTGCCGAATATTCCCAGGCCGTTGCCGTAAAGCTCGGCAAGAAAGGTTCCATAATAAGATGTCGAAGGAGTACCGTAAGGGTTAATGCGGATGTTGTGGAGGCCGTTGATACGACTGGGGCGGGCGACCTTTGGCAGGCTGGATTCTTGTATGGATTCCTACAAGGACTTCCGATTGAGCTTTGTGGGAAATTCGGCTCCGTCCTCGGTTCGGAGGTCGTCAAGGTGATAGGTGCGTCAATCCCTGAAGACAAATGGGATGAAATTCGCAGAAGAATCAACTATTTGTCTGACATATGATGGCGCAGATGCCATTTGTCATTTGATTTTCTTGGGTTTGCAGAGATGTTTCTTCTTTTTGGAGACAGCTTCGCATTTTTTACATATGAAATTGCCTTTTTTGTCCTTTGCTTCCGATTTCCCCTTGAGGCACATTTTGTATTCCGCCCTTTTTATTTTAAGCGCTTAATATAATTTAACTGTATGTCAAGTTGTAATATAGCCACAAAGACACAGAGACACAAAGGTATTTTAAAGTTATGGTTGAATTAACCGGTTGGAGAGGAAGAAAGTCAGGAGATGGACGATAAAGTCATAAAAGTAGAAAACGTCAGCAAGATGTATGGGGATATCCATGCCGTTGACGGGCTTTCCTTTGATGTTGCATCTTCAACCTGTTTCGCCCTCCTTGGTCCCAACGGTGCCGGCAAGACTACCATGATGAAGATGATTTATGGGAAGGCTGAAAGGGATTCCGTGTCTTCCGGGAAAATTAATGTTTTTGGATTTGACCCGGCAACTGATGAACTTGCCATAAAGTACCTTTCTGGAGTTGTGCCTCAGGACAATAATCTTGACGAGGAGTTGAATGTGGAGGAGAACCTTAAAGTATATGCCCGTTTTTATGATATCATCGGCAGAAAGGCGCAGGGCAGGATAGATTTCCTTCTTGATTTCCTGGAGCTTTCAGAGAGGAAAAAGGCTGCCATCAGGGAACTTTCAGGCGGTATGAAGAGAAGGCTTGTTATTGCACGGGCATTGATCAACGAGCCCAAGCTACTCATTCTAGATGAACCTACGACCGGACTGGATCCGCAGGTGAGGCATGTAATCTGGGAAAAACTAAGGCATTTGAAGCAGAGCGGTACGACTCTTCTTCTGACTACGCATTACATGGAGGAGGCGTCCCAGATCTGTGATTCGGTCTTGATTATGAATAAGGGGGTAAGGGTGATTGAAGGGCATCCATCCGACCTGCTGAAAAACAATATTGAAAGATATGTGATTGAAATAGCAAACGGTAAAATGCCGGATGGCGTTCTCGCTTCAATTGATGGTCAAGGGATCAGGATTGATGAGACTATTGAGATGACAAGACTTTTTTCCAATGACATGGACAAGTTGAAGCTTGTTGCCGACAAGCTGGATCAGAGGGAATATCATATGAGACTGTCCAATCTTGAGGACATATTCCTTAAAACCACGGGTAGAAAACTGAACGAGCAGCAATAGAAACGCCGGCGTATTTCTATAAATCGAAGTCGGGAATAATAAATTGAAAACGACAACATATCCACCGCTTTATAAAAGGATTTACGGGGTCTGGTGCAGGCATTTTGCCGTTTACACCAAGAACGTTTACAGCAATGCTTTCCCTCCTTTCATGGAGCCTCTTATTTTCCTTGCAGCAGTTGGCCTTGGAATCGGAAAATTCATTTCAGGCACAGTTGAAGGACTTCAATATCTTGAATTCCTGGCAACTGGACTCCTAATGACTTCCGCCATGTACACCAGCGCATTCGAATGCAGCTATGGGACCTTCATAAGACTTGAATTCGACAAGGTTTACGACGGCATGCTTGCAGCTCCCATCACAGCTGAGAATCTGATGATAGGGGAAATCTTCTGGGCTGGAACCAAGGGGCTTTTCTTTTCCTTTGCCGTACTTGCAGTCATGGTAGCCTTCGGTGTCATAACCTCTCCATATTCAGCATTTACCCCGCTCATCGGATTCGCAACCGGAATCATGTTCGCGGTACTATCGCTGCTGGTGACATCATATGTGAAAAGCATCAATCATTTCAACTTCTATTTTACCGGTTTCCTGTCGCCTATGTTTTTCTTTTCTGGCGTGATTTTTTCAATCGGAGATCTGCCGCGATGCTTGCGGGTTGTTGCTGAGCTGTTGCCGCTTACGCATACAGTCAGGATTGTCAGAGCCTTATGCTCCGAGAGAATATCCTCAGTGATCGTATGGGATTTCACATATGTTGTTTTCTTCACGTTCATTGTCGGATGGTTCGCAATACATCGTCTTAGGAAAAGACTTGTCAATTGACACGGAAACGATAAGGTGCATCTCTGACAAAGATATATAAATAACCAGAGGATTTAGTTATGGAAAACCAAAAGATGACCATGAAAGAGCCGGAAGCCTTGTTCAATGATTTCACGAAGGAGGATCCGTGGCGGATATTCAGAATAATGGCGGAATTCGTCGAATCTTTTGAAACGATGAGTTCCCAGGGAGCGCTTGTGACAGTTTTCGGTTCCGCACGGACGAAGCCGGGGCACAAGGAATACGTGGAAGCCGAAAAAATGGGACGTCTCCTAGCTGAAAACGGATATGGTGTGCTCACAGGGGGAGGCCCTGGAATTATGGAGGCGACAAACAAGGGGGCGCGTTCAGCGGGAGGGGTATCTGTGGGCCTAAATATAAAACTCCCCATGGAGCAGGATGCCAACCCGTATCTGACAGCAGAGGTTGACTTCCGATACTTCTTCATAAGAAAGGTGAATTTTTTGAAATATGCCTTGGGTGTCGTCGTGTTTCCAGGCGGATTTGGAACGCTTGATGAAATGATGGAAACACTGACACTGATCCAGACCAATAAGATCAATAAAATTCCGCTTGTGATTGTCGGCAAGAAATTCTGGACGCCTCTTATTGAATGGTTTGAGACCACTCTGGTCGATGAGAATAAAATAAACGCTTCCGATTTTCAGTTCTTTAAACTTGTTGATTCATCTGAAGAAGCGATGAAACATATCCTTGAGGTACATAAGAAAGATGGACTGATTCATACGGTGAAGAAGTAGTCATCGCTCGGTGGAGTTTTATCTTATGGTTGACAGTTTTTCAGGAAAGCAATGAAATCGTCTTCCTGAAAAACTAAAATAGTCAGGTCGGTTAATCTGGAGAATGCCATTATCTTTGTGTGCGCTGCTGGGCCCTTGCACGTAGCTCCTTGCGGTATTGCGCTGCCTTTGCCCTGTCGGCCGGATCTGTTGTTTCAATCCTTTTCTTGATGGCTTTAGGTGATGGTCCTTGTCGCCTTCCGCCCGCGTTTCCTTGAGCCGCCGCGCCTCCAGGAGCTCCGCCGCCCTGACCGACTGCTGTATCCCGATTGCCTCTGTTCTGATTATCGGTACGGCTGGCAAATCTCTCCGCCATCTTGTCAATTTCATTGTCAAGAAACGCATCGCGCTTTTCCTGAGGGAGGGCAAAATACTCTTTCGCCTTTTTGTTCATGGCGATTTCAAACATAGGCCTCATATTTTCCCGCAGATTTTTCTTTTCATCATCAGTCATGCTTGCAGCGGAGTAGAATATTTCCCTGGTTTTATCTTGGTTGGAAAGATTTTCGAGATATTTGCTTTTTAAATCCTCAGGCAGTTTTGAAAACTTGTCCGAAGCCATTAATTTCGCAATATCCTCTGTCTTCTGTTTGCCTGGATCCGGAAGCTCCGGGCCTTTTAAATATTTGTAGAATGCAAATGATGCGGTGCTGGCAAGGAGTACTGCAACGGCTGTGATAACATATTTCTTGTTCATAGAATGGTTCCCTTTTTATTCCAAATCCCCGACGTGCCAATCGGCAAGTATATAGTTCATGGCCCCCGGTGCGGTGGGGGTGCCGTGAAAACACCTGTAATCATGCATGACTGGCGTTGAGGATGGTTTGGTTCTCTTGTCTATGTTCCTTCCCCCTAGGTTGGTCATATATTCATAGCTGGAGCCTTCGGACTGGAAATAGCTGGAACCTTGAACCTGGTAATATGTTCTGCCGTCATCATTGGGGCATTCGTATACAGCCTTGTTTTCTATTTCCTGAGACAGGACATCCACTATTCTCGGATCAGTGTTGAGGTTCAGTGAAGGTACATCTGCGGCAATCGGCATAATATCTTTTGATGTTAGCAGATATCCCTGGAACGCCAAGGCTATCTGGCGAAGGTTGTTTATGCATTTTGTACTGTTCGCTTTCTGTTTAACCTTATGCAGGGCAGGTGCAGTAATACCTATCAATAGGCCGATTATAGCTATTACAACGAGGAGCTCAATGAGGGTGAAATTCCTTGACTTGTTATGCATTTATTAATATCTCTTTAATTGTTGGTATTTCCATTACAACGAATGAATTATGGTTTTATTGTCATTGATAGTCAAGTTTTTATTCCATTTTTCCAAATGAAACAAAAATAATCGGTTTGAAGTTTGAGAAACTCGCCTAGGGATGATACCTTATCCGCCCATTTCAAATTGACGATTAACCAGCTGCGATTAACCAATCAACTGATAAATTAACATAAAAGAGGTCGGAATTATGGATTACAAAGTAAAAGACATTTCACTTGCCGCACTCGGGAGAAAGAAAATCGAAATTGCAGAGCATGAAATGCCTGGCCTGATGGCTACGCGTGAAAAATACGCTAGGAAAAAGCCCCTGAAGGGCAAACGCATCATGGGCAGCCTTCATATGACAATTGAAACAGCCGTTCTTATCGAGACTCTAGTCAAACTTGGCGCGGATGTCAGATGGTGTTCTTGCAATATCTTTTCCACTCAGGATGAGGCTGCGGCCGCAATTGCTGCTGCGGGGATTCCAGTCTACGCATGGAAGGGGGAAACCCTTGAGGAATACTGGTGGTGTACTGATAGAGCTTTGAGTTTTCCCGGTGGGAAAGGGCCTAATCTGATTGTTGACGACGGTGGTGATTCAACCCTTATGATCCACAGGGGCTTTGAGGCTGAGAAGAATCCAAAGGTCCTTGATGCCAAGGCCCACGGTGAAGATGAAAAACAGCTCAATCTCCTTCTCAAGAGGATTCTCAAGGAAGAACCGAAAAGATGGCATAATGTTGTCAAGGAATGGGAGGGTGTTTCCGAGGAGACAACTACTGGAGTTCACCGCCTCTACCAGATGTTCGAACAGGGTAAACTCCTAGTTCCCGCGATAAATGTGAATGACTCTGTGACTAAATCCAAGTTCGACAATCTCTACGGATGCCGAGAATCGCTTGCAGACGGGATCAAGCGTGCGACGGATGTCATGATTGCCGGAAAAGTATGCTGTGTCTGCGGATACGGGGATGTCGGAAAGGGGTCGGCCGAGTCAATGGGCAATTTCGGTGCCAGGGTTATCGTTACTGAAATAGACCCTATCTGCGCGCTGCAGGCCGCCATGGCCGGATATCAAGTGGCTCCGGTAGAAGATGCGCTTCCAGTTGCAGATATATATGTGACCACGACAGGCAACAAGGATATAATCACCCTTGAGCACATGAAGAAGATGAAGGACCAGGCGATCGTCTGCAACATCGGCCACTTCGACAATGAAATACAGATGGACAAGCTCGAGAAATGCCCAGGCATTAAGAAGATAAACATCAAGCCCCAGGTTGACAAATATGTGTTTCCCGACGGGCATTGCATTTACATCCTTGCCGAAGGCCGGCTTGTGAACCTGGGCTGCGCCACTGGCCATCCTAGCTTCGTGATGAGCAATTCATTTACAAACCAGACTCTTGCCCAGATTGAGCTTGCCACAAACAAGAGCCTCAGGCCCGGAGTTACCCGTCTGCCCAAGAAGCTTGACGAGGAGGTCGCACGTCTACATCTTGAAAAGATAGGCGTGAAGCTTACAAAGCTTTCAAAAGATCAGGCCGCATATATCGGAGTTCCTTTGGAAGGTCCGTACAAGCCAGAGCATTACAGGTACTAAAAGCGCATAACGTCCAGCATCCAATATTCAACTTTGAACATCGAATTTAAAATGAATTCATTCGATGTTGAAAGTTTGAAGTTGGGTGTTCTATGTTGAAATAACCTAGCTCGTGCATTCCTTCCCTGGTTTTTAATCTGCTTGCTACCTTAAAGAAAACATTGATTCGGAATGAAGTTGGAATAATGAAAAAAAAGATAGTTATTCTGGGCTCCACAGGTTCCATCGGTAGAAATGCCGTAAATGTTGTAAAACATCTCCAACAAGAATTTGAAGTTGTCGGACTTGCTGCGCGCGGGAATATTGAGCTCCTTGCACAGCAGGCGCGTGAACTTAAATGCAGGCAGGTTGCACTTGCCGACGTCTCACGTCTGGATGACCTGAGGAAAATCCTGCCAAAAAGCTGCAAAGTCCACTGCGGTCAGAATGGGATTCTTGAAGTCGCCACCTTGCCTGAAGCGGATCTTATTCTCTGCGCAATTGTTGGAACAGCCGGTCTTGTTCCCGTACTTGAGGCCGTAAAGGCGGGCAAGGACATTGCAATCGCAAGCAAGGAAGTTCTTGTCATGGCGGGAGAGCTTGTCATGCATGAGGTTTCAAAACGGAAAGTGAAATTCCTTCCGGTTGACAGTGAGCACAGCGCCATTTTTCAGTGTCTTGAAGGTAAGCGGGAATCAGATGTTTCAAAGATTATACTTACCGCAAGCGGTGGTCCGTTCAGGGGGAGGAAATTATGCGAGATTCGCAAGGCCACATATGAATCCGCGCTTGCCCATCCAGTCTGGGAGATGGGGCCGAAGGTGACAATTGATTCGGCGACGCTGATGAACAAGGCGCTTGAGATAATTGAGGCGCGATGGCTCTTCAACGTTCCTGCGGAAAACATAGATGTTGTCATACATCCACAGTCGGTAATACATTCTATGGTTGAATTCATAGATGGTACAGTGCTAGCTCAGATGAGTACTCCGGACATGCGATTCCCCATTCAGTATGCCCTGACTTATCCAGCGAAGCATAGGGGACTGCTCAAACCGCTTGATTTTGCGAAACTCGCAGGACTTACTTTTGAACGACCCGACAGGAGGACCTTCCCGTCGCTTGATTTTGCATATGAGGCGTTGAGGTGCGGCGGCACCCTTCCGGCTGTTATGAATGCGGCGAACGAGATCGCCGTAGAACGGTTCAGTAAATCTGAAATACGGTTCACTGACATATGGGTAATCATCGAAAAGGTGATGTCTTCACATAAAAAGCTTGACCGTCCGTCACTTGATGCTATTCTATCAGCCGATAAATGGGCTAGAACTGTTGCTTCCTCGCTGAAAATACGGAAATAATAAACTAGGGAATTAATTCATGATTGGAACAATATTCATATACGCGTGTGTCGCACTTTTTGTGGTGTTTTTTTTCGGACTCTGTATTTTTGTGCATGAACTAGGCCATTTCCTGGCCGCGAAATGGCGCGGACTTCATGTGATTGCCTTTTCAATAGGATTCAAGAAGATATGGGGGTATAAATACAAAGGTGTTGATTACAG
Organism: uncultured Victivallis sp.; assembly: GCA_964540865.1. GTDB lineage: Bacteria > Verrucomicrobiota > Lentisphaeria > Victivallales > GWF2-50-93 > GWF2-50-93. The sequence goes on along the minus strand of CAZION010000025.1, from coordinate 12,353 downwards.
GATAGGTTGTATTCCTTTCGGCGGATATGTTGATCTTCCGCAGATTGATTCGACCGGCCCCGCAAAGGACGAGGAAGGAAACATTCTTCCTCCTGTAAAACCAATTGACAGGATTATAACAGCTTTTGCAGGGCCTTTGTTCAATGTTTTTTTCGGCCTCTTCCTTGGTACGTTCCTCTGGGTACACGGCATTCCGCAGGATACACCTAAACTCAAGTCATTCGAAGTTGCGTTTGTTGCCGAGGACAGTCCCGAGTTCAAGGCTGGATTAAGGAAAGGTGATTTTGTCCAGACAGTCAATGGGAGCCATTTTTATGCCACCTGGAATGATTTCATAAGGAAGGTTTTGTTCACGGTTGGTGAGGTTGAGCTCGGAGTTAAACGCGGCAACGAGAAACTTTCTATAAAGTATCTGCCTAAGGCGAACAAACATGTGATGCCCGAGGAAGGACTTGCATATCCTTACTTTTTTCCGAAGATTCCGGTCATCGTGGTGCCTTTGCCGGGTTCTCCGGCTGAAAAGGCGGGACTTAAGAAAGATGATGTCGTTCTTAAAGTCAATGGTATTGAAATAAGCGGACACGACGAGTTCTTCGATAAAATAAACGAGTCGGCAGGCAAGCCGCTGGTTTTAACTGTTAACAGGCAGGGAAAGATTTTCGATGTGGGTGCTGTTTCAGCTGTTGAGGAGCCATCAACCGCATTTTACAGGATTGGCGTGAGGTATGATTCCAAGCTCCCCATATTGATCAGTGAAGTTGTCCCGGGGTCGGCGGCCGACAAGGGCGGTCTGTGTAAAAACGATGTCATTCAAAAGATAAACGGCAGAGCCTTGACCGCTCCTGAGACTTTCTTCAACATGATTCAACAGAGCAAAGGCGCTGAAATGGAATTTTCAGTTTCGCGTGGAGGCCAGGTTCTGAACATCAGATTCGCGCCTGGACTCGTAAGGAATTACAGCATCGGGGTACAGCAGGTTTTCTACAGCCATCCGAATCCGTTCCAGCAGTTTGCCGATGTGATTGACATGACTTATAAATCACTCAGGGGGATGGTATCCAGGGAGAGCACTATCAAGCCCCGCCATATGAGCGGCCCCTTGGGCATAGTCAGCGTGATTGGAAAAGCTGTTTACCGCGGAAATATTGTTCAGGCTCTTAACCTGATCGTAATGATAACTTTCAGTTTGGCATTGATAAATCTCTTTCCCCTGCCAGTTCTCGATGGAGGACATATTGTTCTTTCAGTAATTGAGGGCATACGGGGCAAACCATTGCCTGAAGCGCTCATAAAACCAATATTCATGATCTTCGTGGTGTTGCTTATAGGTCTCATGGCATTTGTGACATTCTACGATATAATTCGAACTTTGCCGATCTCAGCAAAGGCGCCTGTTCCTGTGAATAAGGAATTAAAGGCCGAACAAGATGAGGCAAAGCCCTGAAGTATATTTTTTCTTACAAACAATGAAATTGTTTTTAAGAAAAATATAGGCTTATTCAAGATAGCAGAACAGGAAACGCGTATCACCTAATGTGACAATGTCCCCTGGATGAAGCATTCTCTTAGCTATTTTCTCGCCGTTTACTAAAGTCCCGTTTGTGCTATGGCAGTCGAAAAGAAGAGCTGAACGTTCGTAAATTATCAGTTGGGCGTGCTTCCTTGAAATATCCTTGGTATTGATTTGGATTTCGGAGTGGGGATCCCTGCCGATATTCAGCGCCTTTCCAGCTGGAGGAAGAGGAAAGCTGCTTTTATCAATAGAAGCCTCCTCAATGCATAGGAGAGAGAGTCTCTCTGATTTGTATTCTGGAGCGAATTTGAAATCATGTGTTGAAATCCCGCGATCCTCTTCGACATGGAATTCGGTGGTATATTTGCCGATTATAAGTTTACTTCCATTGAAAAGAGGGACAGGTACTTCTGCGCTGCTCCCATCCGCTGTCACCGGATTTTCAGGTGAGCTTGAGATTGTTTTGAGGAAGCAACAGTTCTTATGATGGAAAATAAAAGCGCTGGCTGTTTCATTCTGCAGCCGTTGATCACAGAATTCATTGGACCCTATAATGCATGGTTTTTCTTTCTTGAAGATGACTCCGGCCGATGCCTTGGGAACAAAAAGGGAAAATTCATCTTTGCCCGGTGTTCCCTCGGATTTTTGTTTGCCATCGGAGGCTCCGCCGAGCAAAAATACAAATGGAACGCGGTCAATGTAAATCACGTGTTTGTCATTTAACCTAAATATCACCTGATGTGTCGGAACGCCGTCGATTGACATGAAATTTGTATTGCTTGCTTCAATGGCATACCATTCAGAACCTATTTTCTGGAACACGATTTCCACCCCCCTTGCATTTGGTATGCCTACGGGTATATCAGAGTTGTGTGGATCTTCGGTAATGGTTATTCTGTCCTTGCTTGCCTGGAAATCTTTCTTGAACCAATTGGCACCGACCGAATAGAAGCATGTGAGCGCTGGTTGTTTTGGAGGAATAGGGACTGCTGCATGCTGGCCTGGAAGCTGTGTGCTTGTTCCAATATTTGGATTGCCCTGCATTTTCAACATGTAAAATTACTCCATAGTGACGTCGCTCAGATAAATATGTGTTAATCAATTTATTTTAAAAGAATGGAAAATCAAGCAGTGGCAGGCAATTTGTTGTATACATGCCTTAAGTGCATCATTTTCTTCATAGCTGCTACCTTTTCTGCAATATTTACATTCGCGGTTATTTCGGTAACCATTGCGATTTTATGCGCTCCCGCAGAAAGGAGTTCGGGGATGTGTCTTGACTTTATTCCACCCATCACCGTAAAAGGTGTATGGATAAGAGGGGCTATCTCCCTGATTGCTTCAATGCCTAATGCCGCCATTGTCAGGGCCTTTGTCTGTGTATTGAAGATCGGTCCTATGTTGATATAGTCGGCACCATTGGCCTGCGCTTCCAAGGCCTCTTCCCTTGAGTGGGTGGATATTCCGAATAACAGAGCCGGCGCCATAGACCTGGCCGTTTCAAGTGCAAGATCTCCCTGGCCAAGATGAACGCCGTCGGCACCTGACTCAATCGCGACATCCACAAGGTCGTTGATAATCAAAAGCATTCCGTGTCTGTCGCATATTCTGCGAAATTCGCATGCGAGGAGTCCGAGTGCTGTTTTATCCATGTTCTTCTCCCGGAGCTGGACTATCCCGGCACCTCCAGCGGCGATCTGTTCCAGGACGTATGTCGGGCTTCTGCCAGCACAGAACTCGGATGAGATTACAGGGTATATGTCTACTCCGTCGAATGCGGCAAGTCTTTGTTTATTTGTTTTCATATCCCGGCAATCCTGTTATCCTGTCAAAATATCATCTTTGAAATTCATGCGGATCAATCGGCTTCAGGTTGAAATCAGGTTCCCATTTCGGCGAATGTGAATAGAAAGCGTTTGGGTTTTCGAATAGGATTGAAGATATTGTCTTTTCCGGATGCCCGTCTTTCTTCATGAAATCGCAGACTTTTACAAGACTAAGCGGATCGGATATACCCCAGTCCGCTGAACCGTTGATTATCATTCTTTCGCTCCCAAATTGCTTCACAAGGCCAGAAACCCGTTCAGGAGTCAGTTTTGAAATCGGATAAACCGTCATTCCGGTATAACATCCTGTTTTCCGTGCGAAAGGCATTGATTCTTCCGTATTGTGGTCTATCTCGACAAGTTCTTCCGGTATCTTCTCGTTTTTAATGACATCGATTGTCCATTTGATGGCTTTGACTTTCTCGAAATGGGCCAGATGGACTATTACTGGCATCATCCTTTTGTGGGCGATGTTCAACTGCCTGGCAAAAACCTCCTCTTCTTTCTTGTTGATATTGTTGAATCCTATTTCACCGATGGCGATGCATCTGGGATGGTCGATATATTCAGCCATTCCGTCTATCACTTCAAACGCAAGAGCTGTGTTTTCGGCTTCCTTGGGATTTACAGATACGGCTGCGAAGTGGTCTATGCCGAACCTTTTCGCCCTTACGGTTTCAAAATCCAGAATTAGGCTGAAATAATCGAAGAAGGTTCCGGCGTATCTCCTGTTTGTCCCGAGCCAGAATGAAGGTTCGACGCAGGCCCTGATACCGGCATCATACATCCTCTGGTAGTCGTCGGTAGTCCTGGAATACATGTGAATATGCGGTTCGATGATAATCATGGGAATTGCGAATTATGAATTACGAATTAAAAATTATGAATTACCGGTTAAAAATACTGCATATGCCCCTGAGCCGCAACTGAAAAATTGCAGTTTTCTGAAAAAGGTCGAACCTCGGATGTGTCAACCAGTATCCCATGTGCGGTAACGACTGATGGCGGCAACTGGCGTCTTAGTTCTTGAAAATCTTTTTCTTTAATTCTGCCCCGTCCACGTCCGAAACGGATATCCCTCCTTTTGCAGCCATGGCTGCCGCCAGACCTGCGGCTTCCCCTATGGATGCGACAACCGGCATTACACGCAGGGAGGAATGCGCCTCATGCGTCGAACTTATCGCCCTGCATGCCATCAGAAGATTCCTGCCCCCCCTCGGGACAATGCACCGATAAGGGATTTCATAATAGGCGCCTTTTACATCCTCCATCACTGTTCCTGAACCCGATGGATTGTGTATGTCCATCGGATACCTGCTCCTGGCGATTCCATCATCAAATGTTTTCGCATTTACCACGTCGTCAGCGTTGAGGACATATTCGCCCATTACGCGCCTCGTCTCCCGCACCCCGATCTGCGCCGCTATTTTCAGGATGAAGGAATCTTTGCATGACTGCGATTTGCTTTTGAAGGCATTGAACAACTCCCAGACCTGTCTGCGGGCGATTATTTCCGCTTCGCCCAGATCCTTGGAAACGGTTCCATCTTTCGCAATCACCCTTGTCGTGTTGAAGTGCACGACATCCGGGCGGAGCGTCCTGAATATTAGGACATTTTCCCTGGGATCGCTTATTTGTCCCTCTGCTTTGCCTTCAAGGTAAATCCCGTTGAGTTCCTTCTGAAGGGCGCCCCAGTCATCGGCCTTGACGCCGCCCAGCCTGAAGCAGAGCGTCATTGGCTGGCATGCGCCATCTTCCTTCCTTCCCTTTTCGGTTTCAAATCCTGCGAATTCCGCAAGGTCTCCGTCACCGGTCGCATCAATGAATATTTTCGCCTTGAAATTCTTCAGTCCTTCCTTGCATGCTACGGCTATTTCCGAGATTAACCCTCTCTTTGATGCTGCTCCTGTCACCAGCGAATGATAGAGTATTTCAACGCCGGAATCAAGGAGAAGCTTGTCAAGAAGTATTTTCAGTATCTCGTCATCAAATACATGTCCACCCTTGTCGATAGCTTCATTGTCAGAAAGACTTTTGATGATTTCCATGAAAACAGGGGCTGGGAGGAAATAATTGGCGTCATTGTTTGAACGGTAGCCCATGAAGGGATTCACTATTCCGGCAGTTGCCATTCCTCCGGCGAACCCATAGCGTTCGATCATGAGAACTGACATTCCGTTTCTTGCGGCCGTAACTGCAGCGCCAATTCCGCCAGGACCTCCACCGACGACAATCACATCGTACGTTTTATTCGTTTTCATATGACTCCTTGAAAATTTATTTTTTAAAAATCCTGTTTTTCAAAAATAAATTAACATGATAGGTGCCGGATGCATATGGAAAATTATGCTGTTGTAGTGTAAATATACATTAAAATGAAGAATAGCATAAAAGAATTCTCAGAACTTGTGAGGACGTATGGACGGCTTTTCCGCTGTTCAGTCTGCTTCCACGACTACAGCGGAGACATCTTCAAGGCCGCTGACATTTCCCTGCATATGCACATGAACCCCTTCTGCCAGCTTGTAAAAAAAGGGAAACACTGTGAAAGGAAATGTGTTGATTTCGATTCGAACAATGTCAGGCATCTTTTTTCTTCCGGGAAAAAGGAACTTGTGAAGATATGCCATGCTGGAGCAATGGAGTTTGTCGTGCCGGTTTTTGTGGAAAGCAGGTTGTGCGGTGCCGTGTTTCTCGGCCCGTTCAGGCCTGCGAAGAACGGCAGGCTGAGCGGGGTGGTTTTACAGGAGGCTGCAATGGAACTTTCGCCGGACGTGAAACGTGCTTTCAGTTCCCTGTCTGAAATAGAGAGTTCAAAACTTGAAGATATGCTGAACATGACTAGGCTTCTCGCCGAAAAACTGGGAAGGACAATAGCGTCAGTCAACCGCGATTGCATCCTGGGGCAGGGGTATGCCGACAAGATCCCGTACTTCATAAACCGGGAGTTCAAAAACAGGGTTTCAATTGCGAATCTCGCAGGGTTCCTTTCGTTGAGCGTTTCTAGGACAAGCCGGCTTGTGAAGCTCCATACTGGAAAAACCTTTCCGGAACTTCTTGCTGAAAAACGCGTGGAACACGCAAGGTTCATGCTGGAAAACTCCTTTTTCAACATGGAGATGCTCTCGCAGCAATGCGGCTTTTCGGAGCCATCTTACTTCTTCCGTATATTCAAGAAGCTACAGAAGATCACGCCGGCAGAGTACAGGCGGAAGTTAAAGGGGGCGGCCGTATCAACTTCTGTTTGAAAAAAATTCACATGCTGTAAAATTTTATAACGATGAGGCTTTCCTAGATTTTGATGCGAAGCATCTTTGGCCTGCGGTATCCACGTACCGCTATTTATTGCAGTCGGAATGCTTTCCCACCCCAGGAGTCAACGTGGCATAGGTCTGCCGTAGTCCAAAGAATGAATCAAGAACGTCTGCGAAATAAAAAATGCCTGAACAAGAACTGCTACAAACGGAGAAATAAAAAGGAGCAAACAGGTTTGGAAAGGGTTGGGGGGGGCGGGGAAGGGAAGAACCTTTCCTTAAAAAGGTTTTCACTTCCCCGCATCCAAAGTTTTAATGTCTTTTTGAACGGGCCAAAAGCCCGTCCTACTTGATCTTCACTGGGCAGCCTTCAGCGGCGCTCTTGTAGAGGGCGTCGAGAAGTTCCATCACGATCAATCCTTCTTCGCCAGTTGCGATATGAGGTGTGTCATTTACAATGCTGTCAATGAAATGATACATGCTGTTACGGGCCTGCGGCACCGGAGGATGAAGCTTCATGTCATACTGGCATCCATCCCTTTCAACATAGAATTCGCAGTCGAAGGTATAGCCTTCATTTGTATTGTGCTGGTGGAGGCCGCCCTTTGTCCCCAGGAGCTGGGTCGACATGAATTCCCTGTCTTTTACGTTTGCGGCCCATGAGGCCTCAATTGACAGGGAAGCGCCATTCTCGAATTTTATGAAACCTGCAGCCATGTCTTCAACATCAAAAGTCTTCTTTTCCTTTTTTGCCATTTCCGTTGCGATGTGGTTGTAGGTGTTGCCCATTACCCATGAAGGCTTAGGATAGTTCATGAGCCAGAGCGCAAGATCAAGCCTGTGGACGCCTAAGTCAATGAGAGGTCCGCCTCCGGCGAGCGCCTTCTGACCGAACCAGCCACCGAACCCAGGCATGCCGCGTCTTCTGAGCCACTGCGTCCTAGCGTAATAAACATCACCCAAGATTCCCGACTCCACTTGTTTCTTCATTGCGTAGGACTGTTCCGAGAATCTGAAGCTGAAATTGATCATCAGCCTCTTTTTCGCCTTTTTTGATGCGGTGAGCATTTCCCTGGCTTCTTTGGCATTCATGGCCATGGGTTTCTCGCACAGGACATGGCAGCCGGCCTTGAATGCCGCAAGGGTGAGGGGTTTGTGGAACTTGTTGGGAGTTGCAATGCTGACAACATCAAGGTTTTCCTTTTTCAGCATTTCTTCCGCCGATGTGTAGAGCCCCGGGATCTTAAGTTCCTTGCCGCCTTTTTCCTCGAGCCTTTTAGGATCTGAATCCGCTACGGCCACCACTTCGGCATCGGCATGGGGCCTGTATCCGTTTACGTGACCGAATCCCATTCCAAGCCCTATTACTCCAACTCTCAGTTTCTTCATTTAAAATTTTCCCTTCGTGAAAATTTTATAATTCTGCTGCTCAGAAAGAATAAAATATATTTTCGTGTAATTCGTGTGTTTCGTGGTTAATATCTTTTAATTGCTCTGCAAAATGCCCGCTTTCCCGAAATCAATTGACTTTGGAGGGATGTGCTCAAGAGGTTTGCTGTTCGGGCAGGAATCTTTTATGAATACCCTTGGAGCCGCCCATCTTGCGGCGTTGCAGAGGATTTTTATGATCTGGGGATTGTGATAGATGGGATATGTTTCATGCCCTGGACGGAAGTAGAAGACTTTCCCGTTTCCGCGGTTGAATGTGACGCCGCTCCTGAAGACTTCTCCGCCTTCGAACCACGAAATGAATATCACTTCATCGGGGGTCGGGATGTCAAAACGTTCACCGTACATCTCGGTGTTCGGAAGTTCCAGATAATCGCCGATGCCTTCGGTAATGGGATGGGACGGGGCGATGTTCCAGAGCCTTTCCTTTTCAGCGGCCTCGCGCCATTTCAGCGAGCAGTTGGTACCCATCAGGGTTTTGAATATCTTCGAAAAATGTCCGGAATGGAGGACAATCAGTCCCATTCCCTCGAGAACGCGTTTCTGCACTTTCTTTACGATTTCATCCCTGACTTCACCGTGGGCGACATGCCCCCACCAGAACATTACATCTGTAGATTCCAGCACTTCGTCGGTGATGCCGTGTTCGGGCTCGTCAAGGGTTGCCGTCCTGACTTCAAAGCCGCCTTTTTTCAAGCCTTCGGCGATGACGACATGCATCCCGTTGGGATAAATCTTCTTTACTGCTTCGTTCTTTTTTTCATGTCTGAACTCGTTCCACACAGTCACCCTGATCTTGCTGCTCATCTGTTTTTCCCTTTCTAATTTACGTTCAAAATTGCTTGTAAAATTCCGTTTAAACCATAAAATAGATTTTATGATTGCCTATTGATTTACATTTCCGTTGCGGTAAATTCAAATTATAAAAAATGGACTAAACTTGAAATATATGGACAAAACTTAGATTATGGGTTCCTTCGAATTTACAGACGGCTCGATCGGAATACCTGAAACTGCGATTGAGTTCCTGGAGAAAATCCTCAGAAAGATGAAAAGCGGGAAAACTCCGCTGAAAATTCCAGGACGCATGTCCGGGGACAGGATATCGAAGGGGATGCATTTCCATCTGGAGCCCGAGATGTTCATTCAGATCTCCGGTTATACGGAATTCATTTTCCCGAAAGACCGATTCAAGCTGATGCCTGGCGAGATATGTATTGTCCCCCCGAAGGTTGGACATTCCGAAAAGACATTTCCATTCAACGGGTTCCCGTTCTATAACCTTGTGATAATGCCGAGGGGGTCCAGGACACTCATGCACATTGCGAATTCCGCAAAAGGGCGGCCACGGCCATTGAAGGGGATTGCATACGAGACGGCAAGCAACACAAATAGGATTGTCAGATACATGGAAGATCTCTGCGAGCTGGTGGAAGTTACCGCTGATTCCGAAGAGCTGCCTCTCTCAATTCTGCAGTCGGTTCTGCTTCTGATGCTTCATGTCACGAGGAACAGGGGCGGGATTGACGATGGGGGCAGGGCGGCGCTGTGCAGGACGATTGTGGCAAGATCAATAACGGATCCGTCCTTGAACGTGAAAAAAATAGCGGCACTTATAAAGTGCTCGCCCGACTATCTTTCCAATAAGTTCCATCTTGAGACAGGGATGAAGCTGACAGAGTACATAAATCAGCAGAGGACGGATATGGCGAAGGAGCTTCTTGAGTCGAGCCTGCTGAGCGTGAAGGAAATCGCGTGGGCATGCGGCTACGCGGATTCCGGATATTTCACCAGGGTGTTCAGGAAACGGCTGCAAATTTCCCCGCGGGCATACAGGAAGAAACGCCCCTAGTGTTATGGAATTACCCTTTTCGATGAACTGATTCATTTCTTTTTGAATTGCGGGCAGTCGTCCATCGGGTTGACGTTTTTCCTGATTTATGTTCTTGACAGCGTTCAAAAGCAACGCAGTGACACCGGTTTCCCTGTATGTGTGCAAAGATACTTTGGAGGCTTTGAGATGTGTTGTCGCCCAGCTTTTTCCATATCGTGGCGACAAGGTATTCGCGCCGGATTTTCCATGTCTTTGCATCCAATGGCAATTGGTGAACCATGAATTTGCGGGCCGCCTCGGCACGCAAACTGTTGCTTAACAGGTCTGTATCACCTTGTCTTTTTTTTACTTGTCTGCTATCAGCCAGTTCCCTTCTGAATATAGGAATTGGGTGAACATTTTCATTCCTTTTTCCGTCCCTGCATCTTCCGGTCCGGCTATTATTAAAATAATATTCCCCGAGTCTTTAATTTCGCGGATATAATAGCTGCCTGCTCCGGGATAATTTTTATTGGCATCACTGGATTTGTTCTTTTCGAGGATATTTTTGCTTAACCGGTTTTGAGATGCATTGCCGATGATGATTGCTGTCTTATATTTGTCGTTCAACTCCTGTGCCGATTGAAATGAAGGCAAATCAATTCCGGAGAGTTTTTTCACTTCCAGAAGCAGGCTCTCCGGTTTGAGCTTGTCATAATAAATCGCGGCGACAGGATTGCCGTCCCTTATCAGTTCAACATCATTCCAAAAAAGGGAGGGGCGTATGGATTTACTGGCATCTTCTTGCAATGATACAAGAAGTTTCAGAATCTCCGTCTTGGCCTTTTTGTAGTCCGGGGCAGGGGAGGCCTCTTCAATTTCTTTAACCGGATACTTATAGCGTATTGCGGAATTCCATTTAATTAAGGCGGTATCAGAGGAGTTGATTATATGGTCCAATTTCCGGCTCACCTCTTTTGCCTTTGCGGCGGCGGTACCGCCTGCGCTTTCCAGTCGTGTCAGGTACCATGATAATATTGCACATAAATTCCCTTCCTCCATTCCTTCCCGTACACCTTCCCAGAAAGGGCAATCGGCGAGCGGTACTGAAAGATTGTCCTGATTTATATACGAAACAAATCTTTCGCCTCCAAGTCCTCCCGCTTCCCCGCGGGTTCCGTAATCACAGTAGTATATCCATCCCTTGAAATAAGGATTAACAGCACAGTTCTGCACCCCGATCAACCATGAGAGCCAGCCAAGATAACGGCTTTTCCCCAGGGGCTTCCTGAATTCCGAACCACGCCCTTCTCCGGCGCCGTAAGTTCCTATTAAGGCATCCTTTCTGACTTTTATTTCACCTAGTCTTACCTTATCAATGAAGGTCGGGGCGTATGCCTGATTAAACGTCCAGAGTTTTATCAGAGGTGAGATTTCATTGAAATAGTCGACATCCACCCCGCAACTGAATGTGGAACTGCAATTCCATCCGGCTTTAACAAGTTCAGTAGCCCATGGCTCCCATATCTTCTTTAGCTCCGCCAGGCTCAACTCATCACCGCTTGTGGCAATGAACATTCGGCTTCCTTTTTCTTTCATATAGCGAGACGCCTGACCAATGAACCATTCATTGATTTTATCGAAGTGTTCTTTTTTGAACCCAAGTTTGTCCAAATCGTGCATCTTGGGCGATGCGTAAAAATTAGTCAGTCCATGTCCTATCGCCTGTTCCATCCAGGGATCCAGTGCCGTCATGTCCAGTTCGGGGAACTGTCCCTCTTCAAAATCCTTTTTATGCGCCTGGACATATTTAGATGTGAACATCTCTTCTGTTCCCTGTATTTTGAATTTATCCAGCCGAAAAGCATTTATAAGGGACCATTCTATGCCATGAGTCTCCAGGTTTTTTGCGAAACGGAGGGCAGGTTCCGGATTGTTTGCGTCTCCGTAAACCTGTCCGGCGGCTGCTAGTTTTATGAGGCGCTTCCGCGGCAGCACCACACTGTAAACTTTTACATTCACAGGTATCTGTATGTATTTCCCCCCTGGGGTTTTGAAATTAATTAATGCACTGTAATTCCCGGGTTTTAAACCGTGGGAATTCACTCTTAGCCATGTCACTTTGGTTTCACCGGTTTTGGGAAGGGCGAATGAATCCTTGGATTTTCCATCCAAATACTCGGGCGCAATCATCCAGTATGGGAATTCCCTGGCTATCTCGGGATTTTTGGGCCATGGGATGGGATTGGGTTTTTCCTGCACCATGAATTCCAGATTCTGCAAAGGAATGTCTTTGCTTTCGATATTGAAGGAAACCGTTCCGATGTCCTTGAGAGGCGTTATATTCAGCTGTAGAGTTTCGTACTCATCCACGGCCATGTCTGCAGATAAGTTTTTGATAAGTTCCTTAATGTCTGGAAGTGGGGGCGTAAATCTGGGTCCATATTGTTCCCCGCGGCTCCATTCCCTGTTCCAGAATAATATTTCCGTATCCCCCC
>CAZION010000024.1:0-55203 GCA_964540865.1 uncultured Victivallis sp. | reverse complement strand
GCGTTAAGCTGGGGTTATCTTTTAAGTAACGCTGTTCTTTAGATCGCGAAGATTCCAGATTCTCGGGCTGAAGCCTTATCTACTATACGCATTTTTTGGTGCGCCGCAGGCATATTCCATCTTTTCTGTCTTTCTCCGGCAAACATTATGCCACCAGGATGGTGGCGTTCCATATCCCCTGGGCACGGAGATCTCCTGATCGGCAGCATTGATCCACCGCACAGGCCGCTGAATTCTGACTACTTTTGAAATTGGCTCTCAAATAAGCATTTCATTGATATGTTATTTATATTTGACAAATAACATAAACATGTTATTGTCTTATTATGAATTACACAAGACTACTTGATTTGAACAAGATTTCAGGATCCCTGTTTTTGTTCGGACCGCGTATGACAGGTAAGACGTTTCTATTGCGTCAGATGAATCCTGCATTATTCATTGACTTATTGGATCCTGAGATAGAGCTTTCATTCTCACGCTCTCCGGTTACATTCTGGGAAGAGTTGAAGGCTCTGGATAAAAACGATCTGGTGATTGTTGATGAAGTCCAGAGGGTTCCGACACTCTTGGATTATGTGCAGAAGGGGATTGAGGAGATTGGCCTGAGATTTATCCTTTCCGGCTCCAGCGCACGCAAGTTGCGCCGTGGCAGCGCCAACCTTCTTGGTGGAAGGGCGCTTGATCTACGGCTTTACCCTTTGACTAATTTTGAAATTGGCAAAGACTTTGATCTTGAGATGGCCATGTCTTATGGAACATTGCCTCGCATAGTGACTACTTTTCTGGAAGGGAAAGTGGAGGATGTGCGACGGCAATTAAGGGCGTATGGGACAATTTACATCAAAGAGGAAGTCCAGGCTGAAGCATTGACTCGCAATATAGCCGCATTCCAGAGATTCCTGAGTGTGGCGGCCCAGATGAATGCGGAAACAATTGAATTCGCATCTGTGGCACGTGATTCCTCGGTTCCCATGAGTACGGTCAAAGAATATTTTTCAATCCTGGAGGATACTCTTTTGGGTGACTTCCTGTGGCCATGGGATAGGAGCGAGCGAAAAAAGGCGCGGCCAAAATTTTATTTTTTCGACTGCGGTGTAGTCCGGACACTGCAGAACCGTCTGGTAGATCCTCCCACCCCGCAGGAAAAGGGCTTTTTATTCGAAACTTTTTTCTATAACGAATTAAAGCGCCTGCGGGATTACCACGAAAAACCTTATGAACTTTCTTTCTGGCGGGAGGGAAAACACGAGATTGATATCCTTGTAACGGGATCTCATGGGGCAATCATGTCGTTTGAATGTAAAACATCTTCAGAAACAATATCCAATGACACGCACACAGCTTTCCGCAAACGATTCCCTGAACTGCCTTTGTTTGTCGTGTCTTCAAAAGACGTTCATCCTCGTAAGCTCGAAAATGGCGTAGTCGTACTTCCTTGGCGTAAAGCTTTGGATGCTTTCCTTGCGTAGTGGCAGAAGATCCCAGTCTGTGCAAAGTATTAATTGGACGCTTGTTAAGCAGATACCAATCGTCTCATAATTGTTTAGACCCCACCGACATTGCTGTGCCCGCCATAGCATCTTAGCGACGGGGGGCGGCGTTGGTGAATAAGATTGGGATGCTAGGGCATACGCCCCATAGCTACCCAATCTTATTCACCAACGGGGTAAACCCGTTGGGGTCTATCAAGCTAAGGAAAAATAAACTCATTTGAACACCCAATATCCAACACGGAATGTCCAATATCCAAGGAAATTAAGGAGTTCGTCTTTTCTTCACTTCATCCGATGGATATTCCGTGTTGGATATTGGATATTCAGTCTTTCTAATCGAGTTACCCACTCGATCTGAGAAGGAGGCGGAATTTGTATCATGGGATCGCTGGCATTCCCGACGCATTTTGTGGCCGGGATCTGCGACCTTGCCGGCAGTCTTTGTCTTGATCTTCTCTTCCTTCCCGATGCCACCAGGGATGGTGGCGTTCCATAGCCCTCTTGGGCACGCCGATCTCCGGATCGGCGTAATGAATTCCAATACGTCCAATCGGGAAATTGGCGTTCCAAGGCATCCACATAAAAGCTGCCGAATCGTATTTCAGGCAGAATTGATTTCCGGAGGATTTCAGTGTATTGTTACGTAGAAAAACAATTCATGAGATTCCTGTTTTATGATTAAAAACATATACATAGAGCTTACCGAAAAATTCAATGATGGTAGGCTGCGGTCTGTGATTTGTTCTGGTCAGGCCGCCGTTCTCCACAGAATAGCAGTAATGAGCAAGGATGGAGACTGGATAATCAGGGAGGATCAGGAATGCCTGTCGCATATAATGAGCATATTGGAAATATATGGGGCAACATACCGTTTTGGAGCTCCTCTTGACATTCGATGGCTTAAATGGGGGTGGAGCTCACACTTTGAATTCATGCATGGAGATATCAGGGTTAGAACCGATTTTTTTACCCGGCCTCCACGCCTTTCCCCTGAAATGCTGGAACAGTTATGGAATGAATCCGAGGGAAAGCATCCTCCTTTCACCAATAAAAATATTCTTGCGGAAATGAAAAAAACAAACCGTGAAAAGGACTATGCGGTAATTGGCGCACTTGCAAGAAAGATGGAAAACCCTCGGGACATCTTTCTGCATTCAAGAAGCGCAAGGGATATAATTGAACTTGCCGCAGAATTTCCGGTGATCCTTTTGGAAACCAAAGGACAGAGGGAACTGCTGTCAAAATTACCATGTTCCATTGATGAACTCGAAAGGGCGTTGGATGCTGAAAGAAGAAAGTTCATGCATGCGAACGAGGAAAGACTTTTAAGATATGAGGGGGCATCTCGGGAATGGGCTGAAAAATGGCCCAAAGTGCAGGGGCATATATATGGAAGACCTTTAACTGAAGCACATGACATAATCATTAAAAGTGCAGAAGGGAGCCTGCCTTTCACCCCATGAATAAAATGAATATAAAGGATGAATTTTTAAGCGAGGAAGACTTATCTCTTTCCGAAATGGGTGACGAGGAGCTTGAAGCATATTGGAATTTCTGGCTTGAGCTTGCCCAGTCCACAAACGAAGAAGACAAAGAATTTTATTCCCATGGTGTCTTTATCCAATATCCCACTTCGAATCATTAAGGGGTTTTGCAGCCGCCCTGCGGGGACTAAAAATTATATTTGATTACACAGTCATCCCACAGGATGACTGTGATTTTATCATTCGGCGTAGAGGAACGGTTTCGAGTAGCCTTGTATTATGGGCTCGCTGGCATCCTGCCGGCAGTCTTCTCTTTTCCATTCCCGGTGCCGGCAAGGGTGCCGGCGTTCCATGTGCGTCACCCTGAAATTCCCGATTTTTCATTTTCCGGGATTCAACTATGCCGGCGAACTCAGAGTTTGCGCCTAACGCCTGCATCTCACGTCAAATGCCTAAGTTATTTTAACGAGCTCAGCATTGATTTGAGCGTTCCTAGTCCGCTGCTCGCCGATGCGAAAATGGAAGCATTCAGAAATTCGATTATAGTTCCGAACTCTGCTGGAAACTCATATTCGGGATCATTCCCGGGCACGCAGATATTTTCTAAAAGCGTCTCTGAGGGTTATTCCGGTGTCGGTTGCGTGACAGTCCGGATTTTTTGCGAAATTCGCAAGGGTTTTAATACGCCCCCCGGCCCCGGCAAGAGAGTAGCTGCTCGTTGCAATTGTCCGACGTCCGGTCTTTACCATGTTTTTTTCATTCTTGAAAAAACCAACCTTGATATCATCTTTTAATCTGGAAGCCTCGTCAATAATCATCTTTATCTCATTGTCGTCAAGTTCTATCAGACAGACCGTATCCTCGAATGGAAAAATCCGGAAAAGGTCGTCCTCGGAAAATTTCCCCTGCCAAATGCCGTTATTCTGGAGGATGAGCATTGCCAATGAAACATCCGCCGCCGAATTGATAAACGCACTGCCAATGAGCCTGTTGACTTCTTCAGGAGCAATTTCCTCATTGAAAAATGCGACTTTTCTGGCGGATGTAGCTGCGGCAGACGAGACGATATTCTGGAATGCATCTGAAAACTTAAAAGAACCTGAAGGGTAGCCGGAGACATTTAAAATCTTGGATTCGATCTTCACGGTTTTGTGTTTCTGAACATCAACGCTCGCTACTATCAATACAAGAGAGGAGGCGAGGCTTCCAGGCTGGACATACCAGCTGGAAGCGCCAAGATTCTCGCCCGGCACCTCCTGATGTGTATGCGCCCCGAGAATCAAATCAATCTGAGGATATCTAGAGGCAATCCTGCTGATATTTGAATCGCTTTTATCGCCCTGGAAACCTCCCTGATGGACTGCAAGGACAATCATATCGCTTTTTGCCGCCATAACTGCCGGCAGTATCTCATCAAGGGATTCTGATATGCTTCCAGAGGAATAACCTTTTGCCTTGTTTCCCCAGTGCCATTTGTCGAGATTCGGAGTTGTCATTCCGATCACCGCCATCCGCACGCCATTCTTGACAAAAATCTTCCACGGCAAAGTCATCCTTTTATTGTCAAAGGAGAGGTTTGCAGCAATATCAACCGCTTCAGTATCATTGAAAGCCTTTAAAATCCGTTCAGAACCAAAATCGAAATCATGGTTGCCGGGAACCCAGGCATCATACTTCAGTTCGTTTAAAAACTTAACTCCTAGCTCACCTTTGCTAAGGCTTCCCTGGCGGGAGCCCTGGAGAATGTCACCGCAATCAATAATAAGACAGGAATTGGCGCCACCGGCTTTTGCCCGTTCCGAATCCAGTGCGGCGGCAAGCCGGAAGATACCGGGCTTTGAATCGCCGTCAACCTGGGAATGGATATCCGAAGTCTCGAGGATGGTGATTTTCTTCAGCTCTCCCGCAAAGCAGGCAACCGCTGAAAAAAACAATATTGAAAACAGCAAGAAAAAGGAATTTATCATAGGCATCCTTAATTTGAACAAAGATGAAAAATACCTCATGCTATGATTCCCCTCAGTGGACCAATCAGTTTTTCCGAGAATCGCATATACCCCAGATCGGTAAAATGAGTACCGTCAACGGTCGCTTCGCAATCAGCCCCGATCAAGTCATCGTCCTTTACGTAATACAGATTCCCCATACCCTCCTCGATCAGTTTTTGATAAATGGCATATTGGGCCTTATTTGAAGACAAGTAGCGGTCCATCCTGTATTTTTTCAGGAATGCATCGCAATAGAGCATATTATCGATAAGTACAATAGGAGTTTCAGGATGTGCTATTCGCAACTTTCTGATTGCGGACTCCTCCCGCTCGTTAATATCCGTCTCCTGCATATTGGGCATATTGTCAAGAACATAAAGAGAAGGCTCCAATTCACAGAGCAGATCTATGACCTCCGGTTCCATGATGCCGTTCCCGGAAAATCCAAGGTTGATCACCGGATTATCCAGCCAGCGGCCCAAAATGGCGGTATAACACATTCCCGGACGTGAAGCGCATCCGCCCTGGGTTATCGATGTTCCATAGAAAACAACAGGTTTCCCAGTTCTTGGAGGAGACGCCTGCAGCCTGAACGGATCCGGTATTCCCAGTTCAATCTTACAGACAGGATTATACAGTGGAAGATATAACATGTAATCCCTTGCTTCACCTGGCAGATCAGCAAACAATTGAGATTCGTTCATTTTTAGCGTAGGCCTGCCAACCGCCAACCATTTCCATTGTCCATCGTGCCTGACGTATAAATCGAGGCCGCTTACCCCGACCGCAGTCATATGATCCATGGATTTAACCCCGTCCCATCTTACGGACAAGGAAGAGCTGTCCGTAGAAAAATGGATGCTGAGCCCAGCGGAACATTTGCCCAACTCCCACACAGGCTCCCTTACAACACCTTTAGCTTTTACCGGCAACCTGCCATAAATGGTTTCTGTGTCTTTCCAGCCCTTACCCTCAATTGTCAAGTTGCTGGCATCATACCAGAATAAATTCTTCCCCGGTTCCTTGATCGCCATATTCTTGTCTAATTTCAACATGTCCATTTTTAATATCCTTTCATTTTTTTACCAGTGGCAAAGATTTCCTGAAATCGGACGGGCTCTGCCCCATATATTTCTTAAAAACCGAGGAGAACTGCTGACTCGAAGCGAATCCGCATTCATAAGCTATCCGGGTTATAGGTTTGGTAGTCTTTTCAAGCATCTGTCTTGAAGAACTGACACGGAGATGGACGATATAACTTTTTGATGAAAATCCTGTCTGCTGACGAAACATGAGGTTCAGCATGCTTTTCCCGTAGCCTGTTATTTTCTCCAAGTCCGGCAGTGTCCATTTCCGTGCCAGGTCAGCCGAGATCCTTTTTTCAACAAGCCCAACATCGAAAACGAATTTTCTGATAGGTGCCGGCTTTGTGATTTTTCTGGAAACATGGAAGAGGAGTTCGTCGAGGATGTGATTTACGCGCCAACTCTGTGGCTTTTCCCCATCCAGCTCACCGTGAAGTTCAGAGAAGATCTGCCTAAGGTAACTATCAGCCCTGAAATAAGGTTTTCCCGCTCTTCTCAGAATCTGTCCAATTTCTCTCTGTCCCGATGCCGGGATAGAGGACCATACACCTAGCTTGAGCGCCCCCCGCCCCTTGAATTTTTCAGGCGTGATTATTATCCATGCAAGTTTGCCGACATCCATCGCACCATAGGTTCCTCCGTGCTCCTGCCAGGGCATTGTAACAGTCGCATCTCCGGGATAGAGCAGGCAGTTCCTACCGGCAACCTCCCATTCAAACCGTCCCTTCAATATCAGGCATATTTCAATACCAGGATTAAGATGTTTAGGCAGACTGCCCTTCACTGCAGATTTAAATTCCCTGCAGCCGAACATGTTTATGTGGGGAAAGCCGCAAAGTTCAGGAGAGCCGGCAGTAAATGTGAAAGATTGGTTTTCCATGTATTGTTTCTTCCAGTGGATAAATATAGACGCAATATAAAGTAAATCAATTATATTTTTTTCAGTAAAATATTTTTTTACTGAAAAAAAATAACTGTTAAGAATATATGGGGAATGAACATGTTCAGCAGAAATGATACCGAGATACTCCGCAGGCTTGCTTCACGCATAAGGGAAATCTCCGAACTTCCGATCATGCGTGAACGGGAAAAACTCTGGTCCGAGCTGAATGACCTTCGCAGCAGGAAACCGATGGTGCTTGTAAGTCCCGAAGGCGCTTGGAAGGAAATTGACAGGCTTCTGGAACTGAAATGCACAGATGAAACTGCAAGGGGTTTTGAACTTTCCCTGCGCCGGAGAATCTATCAACATGAAGAGATAGGGGATGATTCCGTACTTGACGGTTTCTTCAATATCGGCTGGCGCACATCAAACACCGGGTTCGGAGTTGATTTGAAGAAAGACATCAGCGGAGT
Organism: uncultured Victivallis sp.; assembly: GCA_964540865.1. Lineage (GTDB taxonomy): Bacteria > Verrucomicrobiota > Lentisphaeria > Victivallales > GWF2-50-93 > GWF2-50-93. Next base: position 47,794 of record CAZION010000024.1, on the reverse strand, counting down.
CGACGGCGGCGCATATAAACATATCGCGCCAATCACCAATATAACAGAAGGCCTGAAGAAACTTCATTTCCGGGAAGTCTCCGTTAACAGGGACGCGACATACGAACTCGTAGGGAAAGCTGAAAAGGCATTCGGAGACATACTCCATGTGAGAATTCACGGGGGGCACTTCTGGACCACTGGCCTAACAATAATCGCCATTGAGCTGATAGGACTTGAAGAACTTATGCTGTATATGTTCGATGCGCCGGATGAACTCAAAGCTCTGATGAATTTCCTTTCCGATGAAATGATGAGCTACATGGATCAGCTCGAACGGCTTGAAGTCCTGAGCTATAACAACGCAAATGAACTCATAGGCTCCGGAAACTGGGGACTTACAAGCGAGCTTCCATCGTACGAACACCCTGCGAAAGGCCCAGTAAAATTCAAACATCTATGGGGCTTCTGCGAATCCCAGGAAACTGTCGGAGTATCCCCTGAAATGTTCGGAGAATTCATTTTCCCCTACCAGAAACCGCTGATTGAACGTTTTGGTCTGACGTATTACGGCTGCTGCGAACCTGTTGAGAACCGTTTCGATTATCTGCGCAACATGAAAAACCTCCGATGCATTTCAGTGTCACCATGGTCGAACATTGAAAAATGCGCAGAAGTTTACGGACGTCGTTATGTGCTCTGCAGGAAACCCAACCCCGGGATAGTCTGCGTTGATTTTGCAGAAGATGCGATACGCAGGGAATTCCGGGAGACGCTGAGGGCCGCTTCCGGCCTTAACCTGATGTTCATCCTGAAAGACACGCACACAATAAGCGGTCAGCCGGAAAGGTTCAGGCGCTGGGTGTCAATAGCCAGAGAAGAGGTTGAAGCGGCGACATGAATATTTTCAATGTTTTGTGGGGGTTTAATTTGACTAAACGGATTTCCGCTTAATATTATGGGGCTTCGGAAATAAAATTGAAAACTTGAGGAGAGTTGAAATGGCAAGACATTCAAGCCTGAAAAATACAAGTACGATAAAAGCAAAGAGAAATGTGCTTAAGAGATTTGAACGCATAGACATTCTTAGCAAGTCTGGTCGCTGGAAACAAGGGGAGAAGGTTCTCGGTCTTCCTAAAACCAAAAATGTAGAATAAATCATTAAGATTTTATAATTACAAGGGATACCGGGTTACCGGTATCCCTTTTATTTTGTATATTCCGAGATATCTTACAATAATCGGTTACTGTAAACCGTTTTATACATCCATGCTTTATGAGCAAGACTACTTTAGAACAAGGAGTATATATGAAAGTCAAGATATTAGTTTCAATCCTATTCGTTTTCTCCCTGTCGTTTCTGCTTCAAGTCAATGCCGGCACAATTTCATTCAAGGAAAAAGACGGCTCCCTAACGACTCTGACAAACGTTGATGTCGTATCTGTAAAAGAGGGCATCATAGTCATCGAAAAGGACAAAAAGAGAAGATCTTACCCAATAGCCAGCGTTTACTCATTTTCCCCTTCCGACACTTCATCGGCCGGCGGGTCCATCCCAGGGGAATTCAGCGACTACAAGGTTACAATTTCAGAGGTGAAATCTCCAGTAAAAGGGTCTGACAAGGATAAAACAGCTACATTCGAAATCAACTACTCAATTGCCAGGACCAACCCGGAAATCAGCAGGATAAAAGTCCCATATGTATACCTTTACCTGCTTGTCCCGCCAAGCGGCGATACCGAAGAATGGGAGGTCCTGAGTTATTCCTATCCAAGCAAGGCAAAGACTAAAAGCAAAGGCAAAGGTTATGATGAGGCTGCCATCTTGGAAGTGGTGAATAAATTTGACAGGCCAATCAGGGATGAGACGGAGCATCATTATGACCTCAACAAATCGCTCAAGAGCTTTGGCGGAGAAACAGTGAAATTCGACTTGAAAAGCCTGAAAAACCGCAAGATACTCGCCTACCATATCGAAATATGGGGCAACGACTCCATTGTAGCCGAAAAAAACGATAAAGAATTTGACACAAAAGTTGGAGATAAATGGTGGCACAGGTTATAACGGCCGTTGCATAACCACAAACTCGAAATCCGAATATCGAAACTCCAAACAGTAAAACAAAAGTTACAATCCTTGAGATTTTCTTGATTTTAGTGCTTCACTTCCCGCCATTTGGGAAATGAGTGGCACATCGAATTTCAGATTTTCGGTTATTCCATCGACTCCTGCACAATAATATAAATACTTAAAACGTTGTACGTACGGGAATATGGGAAGCGATTTAAAAAGAGAGTTGTCCGACCCTGAACTGATAAACAGTTTCCTTAAAGACGAACTTTCTGCATTTGAGGCGCTGTATGAAAGGTATAAAAAACAATTATATGCCTATCTCCACCGGCTTTTGCCGGGCCAGCACGCTCTCGTCGAAGACATATTCCAACAGACTTGGATCAAAGTCATAAATCAATTGCATAGCTACAGGCACAACCAGAAGTTTCTAGCCTGGGTAATCAGAATATCACATAACTTGGCAATCGACCATTTCAGGAAGGCAAAACGGGAGGGACGGAATGATTTCGGGGATGATAAAAGCCCTCTTTTATCTGATGAAAAATATGAACCATGGAAAAACATTGATGCCGTAGAGCTTTCCGAAGCTATTGAAGGCTGCATACGGAAATTACCGAGTGATCAAAAAGAGGTTTTCCTGCTGCGGCAGGAGGATATCAGCTTCAAGGAAATCGCTGAAATCCAGAAATGTTCGATCAATACTGCCTTGGGCAGAATGCAGTATGCTGTCAGAAATCTGCAGAAGCAGCTTTCTGAATGGAATTACAGGAGGAGTTGAGCCAATATGAACTGTGAAAAAGCAAAAGAACTTATTCTTTCAGATGCTGAATCTGGAGAAAATCTTGAAGCGCATGTCGCGGCATGTACAGAATGCAGGAGTCTTGCTTCAGCGTGGGCTTCGCTTAAAGGCATAAAGCCGCTCGACATCGAGGGCCCTTCAAGGAATCTCGACTTTAAAATCAGGGGAGAGGCTGCGGCTTTTCTTGACACCAGGAAAATTCACCACAAGATCTTTTTGCGCAGGATCTTCATGTATGCAACAGCGGCATGTTGCGTATTTGTCACTTGGATTGGACTCGACAAAATCGACCGTCAATGCGGAATGCACAGGAGCAATGCCGCTTCTTCATCCACGATCCCTTGGTCTACCATCGACATGGAGAAAGATTTCTTTGAATTGACGGCGGAACTCGAACTAAGTATGGAAAGTATCTATTCCAGCACAAACTCCGACAGCACGGATGCAAAAGAGATAGAGAATTCATTTCCTGATCTGTCATCAAAGAAACTAATGGCGGCGCCATTTTCAGAACTTACATAAAGATTAAGGGGGCATAGCATGTTGAACTGCAGATTGTTTTTCGTTGCAATATCATTATCAGTCCTGTTTTTTATTCCGCAAGGCCTTCCTGCTGCGGATATTCAGAAGCCTGCAGACGCCAAAGCTGACGGCAAACATGCGGACAAGCCCCGCATTGACAAGTCTTCCGAGTCCGGTTCCGGAAAAGGCGGAGGCAGTGCATTTGGCGACAGGGGCGGACTTTTCAGTAAATTCATATGTGGCCTTTCCCAGGAAGATTTGGAAAAGCTCAAGAAGCTCAGCAAGGATAATCCTGAAGCATTCAGGGAAGAAATAAGGAAGAAAATGGAATCAAAGAGAACCGAATTCGACGGGCAAAACAGCAAGGCAAGCGAACTTGCCGAAAAATTCCGCAAGGCCATCAACGACACGGAAAGGGTAAAGATTAAAGGCGAATTACGGGATTCCGTGAAAGACGAATTTGAGAAAAAAATGGAAATCAACCGCAAGCGTCTTGAACAGGCGGAGAAGCAACTCGGTGAATTCAGGCTTAAACTTGATGAGCGCAAGCAAAAGGCCGACGAAATAATTGACGGAAGAGTCAACGATCTACTGAGAGATCCAGCCATGAAATGGTGAACTCTGCAGTTCCTCGCACAGTCCAACAGATTGCAAAACTTCTTTTACATCGTATTTTTAGACGGGATCGTTGCAATCGTAATTTTAAATACTGACTTTAATCCTTTACGCATGAAAATTTTATCCACAACAATATCATTATGCCTGTTCATCTATTTTTCAGCAGCTATCAGTGCGGCTGACAACGTTCCATCCCAGACTCAAAACAAAAAAACAGCCGAACAGATAAAATCCGAGAAAAGCGCCGATGCCGCAAACATCGACCCCAAAAAGCCCGGGGAAAACAAAAACACAGATGAAGGCAAGCCATGGGTTGCCGTCCACGACTTCTCAATTTCCCCATCCCTTGCCGAATGGGGTCTGAACGGCTGGGATATTGCAGAGAAATTCGAGAATGAACTCAAACAGCAGACAGATTACAGGATCATCACTCGTGCGAAAATCGCAAAGGTCCTGAAGGAGCAGAAAGTGGGATCAAGCGGCGCACTTGAAGCGTCAAAATTCGGTGCGATGGTCGGAGCGGACTATATTGTCACCGGACAAATAGACCAGAATGGCAACAAGCTTTCCATCATCGCAAAAATGATTGATGTGAAAAAGGAAACAGGGAAGATAATAAAAAGTTATGACATTTCAATCAGGATAGTAGCAGGCAAGGAGTGTCTGGCCAACATGCAGAAACAGATTGAGATTCTAGCAGATAAAATTTCAATGAGCCCCGGCGATTTCCTCGACTATGGAATACTTAAATTAAAAGAAGGCAATTACGAAGAAGCCTCGGAGTCCTTCCGGGAAGTGCAGAACAGCATCCCCCTGGATGAGATAAGAAGGCTCATTGACAGGTCCGTAAGCGAAAAGCCGGTTCCCCTCGCCGGCGATCTTAAATCCCTCGGAGACCATCTCGATTACGGGCTAGAGGAAATGAGAAAGGGAAACAGAAGGGAGGCTTTCTCGGCTTTCATTAAAATAAAAGACTCTGGAGCAAGCGGCGAAATAAAAAACTTCCTTGAACTTCATGACGCCCTGAAAAAGGTCGAGTTGAAACTTAAAGAACAGCAGGATAAACTGAAAACTGTAATCGGAGAGGCCGACAGGCTTTTCCTTCAGGCGAAGACGGCCCAGGACAAGGCAGAAAGCGAAATGACCCCGTCCGAATTATGCGACAAGGCGCTGCTCCTGCTGGACTCCATGCTCGCGGATCCGAAAAGCTTCCTCGCTGAAGATTCGAGAAGTGAAATCGAGGACATGATAAACAAGATCAAGGCCTTCAAGACGAATGTAGCCGGTGGCCCGGTTCCGAACAAGAAATGGATGCTTCCCGAGCTTAAGATGAATTTTGTTCCTATCTCCCCCGGATTTTTCATGATGGGGTCAGACAAGGCTTCGGACGACGCTGACAACAAGCCGCATCCGGTCACCATCACAAAGCCGTTTTGGATAGGGCGGTGCGAGGTGACAATAGGACAATTCCTGTATTTCCTGCAAAATCCCAACGGTGATGCCAACGAACCTAAAAAAGCTGACAAGGACAAGGAAATAGCATGGACCAATGATTATTGCCCTATCACCAAGGAATATAAGATGAAAAGCGGCGGAGGTGATTTCTGGGGCGATGAAAACCAGCCTATAGTGGGAATAAACTGGAAAGCCGCGGACCAGTTCTGCAAATGGCTTACCAAGCGTGAATCCATGGCTAAAAGACTTCCAACCGGTTATGAATACCGGCTGCCCACTGAAGCGGAATGGGAATATGCCTGCCGCGCTTCTGCAGCCAAGGAGAAGCCCACCCTCCCCCCCTCAACGTTCTACTGCTTCGGAGATGATGCCGGAACGCTCTCCGATTACGCCTGGTTCAAATTCAACTCAGGTGGGAAAACTTTTCCTGCAGGCAAAAAGCAACCGAACGCCTGGGGGCTTTACGACATGCACGGCAACGTATGGGAATGGTGTTACGACTGGTATGACGGCCCATATCTCGGGATTGAAGTCAAGGATCCTAAAGGTTCCGATGCCTCGGCCGACAATCTCAAGGTTCTACGCGGAGGCTCATTCATGAGCAGCGCCAATGAACTCGGGACTTCCAACCGTTATCCCCTCGACTATAAAACTGCAAAGAAAAATATCGGGTTCCGGATTGTATGCGGCCCGAAACTGTGAAGAATTAATTTTGGGCTGAGCTGTTGGCAATTTAAGGGAGAATGCCTTACTGTATGCGGCTTCTCTCAAAAAATCTAAAAGATTTTTTATCATAAATTTACGTAGAAAATTTATTTTACGAAGGAAATATATTATGGATATTCGTGTAAGATTTGCACCATCGCCCACAGGGCACGTTCACATTGGAAATATAAGGACCGCCATTTTCAACTGGCTTTTCGCTAGGCACAGCGGAGGGAAATTCCTACTCCGGGTTGAAGACACCGACAAGGAACGTTCAACCCAGGCAGCCATTGACACACTCCTTGAATGCATGGATTGGCTCGGCCTTGACTACGACGAGGACATTTTCTATCAGGGCCGCAATGCGGCTGCGCACGTCAAAGCCGCCGAGAAAATGCTCTCAATCGGACAGGCGTACCGTCCAAAAGTTTCGGGGCCGGAACCGGCGCCCCTCATTTTCAGAATCCCATGGTTTACTGACAATAACGCCTCGGTCAGAATAGTCGGAGATGCGGAAATCCGGACCGACCCGACAATGCCGGTGAAAATAAGCAAGGCCGGAATTCAATTCTCGCAGCTGAACGAGAAAGGGAAATCGGCGGAACGTTCAGCTTCCCTGGCCGGATATCACCATCTGAAAATATCTGACTCTTCAGGGGAGCTCATATTTGAAATTGAAACCGAGATTGACAACATCCTCAAGAACGATGCGGTAATCGAGCTGACCAATTGTGCGAAATTCGCATTCGAGAGGCGTGAGGTGGCTTTCGAGGACATTATAAAAGGTGAACTAGCCAAACCCCTTGATACCATGAAAGACCTTGTGATTGTCCGTGGAGACGGCACACCGGTTTTCCATCTTGCAAACGTCTGCGACGATATCGAACAGAAAATTACGCATATCATCCGGGGCGATGACCATGTGGAAAACACATACCGCCATATCTTCCTCTTCCAGGCGCTGGGATTTCCAATTCCCCGGTACGGGCATCTACCAATGATCGTCAACCAGGCTGGAAAGCCATACAGCAAGCGGGACGGCGATGCATATGTCGGTGACTTCAGGAGCAAAGGCTATCTGCCTGAAGCTCTGTTCAATTATCTTTCACTGCTTGGCTGGTCCCCAGGCGATGACAGGGAGAAAATGTCCAGGGATGAACTCGTCGAGGCGTTCACACTGGAACGTGTAAAAAGCTCTTCGGCCCAGTTCGATATGAACAAACTCGGTAATATGAGCGGCCAGTACATGGCGGAAATGGAGCCTGAGGTATTCATCGAGAAGACATGGAAAATTGCCGAATCCCAAGGCTGGACATCCGGGATTGACCTGGCCTATTTTGCGAAAGTCGCAAGCCTGATGCAATCAAGGATGAAACTTTTCCCCCAGGTGAGCACTTGGAAGTATTTCTTCTTCGACGAATTCGAAAAGGATGAAAAAGCACGCGCAAAAGTTCTTGCCGACAGGAAGTCTGCAGACGCAATAAAATATGTTTTAGAGAATCTCTCCGGATCCGATTTCAGCCTTGCCTCCATACAGAAATCCATTCGCGAAGCAGAAAGCCTGAACGGAATTCAAGAAGGCAAACTCAATCAGCCGCTTAGGATTGCATTGACAGGGCAGACGACCGGGGCTGGGATTTATGAAACTGCGGAAATGCTTGGTATGGGAAAAACACTGAGACGTCTTAAAGGTTTCATTGCTTAAAAGAATACCTGGACCTCATTCAGTTTTTATTTCACCAAAGCATTGACTTTTTTTAACTTTTAAGATAAATTTAAGATAGAATATCATGAAATGCCCTATTCACCCAGGGGTATTCTGATCAGGGGGCTGACGATGAAAAAACCTACAACAAAGGCAATCTTACTGCTCATGCTGGGCTTATCAACCCTTTCAGGATATTCACTCCCTAAAAATGAACCGGCCGGCTCCGGAACAACAGTGAAAGACTCGAATATCTCGGCATCAACGGAAGGAAATTTTTCGGCGGTTGGGAACTCCAGCATTAATGCCGGTGTATCAGGAAAGAATTCAACTATAACGGATTCAAACATTTCCTCCAATGTCACAGGGACGGTCAATGCGCTAAATTCCAAGGTAAATCTCGGAGTCAAGGTTGACGGTGCCGCAATAGAGAATTCAAACATCAGTGCAACCACTAATGTAGGGGCTGTGAATGCAGTCAACTCAAATGTCAGCACCGGAGTCGAACTAAGTGGCGCCCGAAACTCCTCAATCCGCACGAACGTTGACGTCGGCTCAATAAATGCCGCAAATTCAAATGTGAACATCGGAACAGTCAAGGGGAATGCCGACAGCAAGAAGGTTTCGACCAATGTCGGCATAGGATCTGTCGACGCCGTAAACAAATCAGTGAATATCGGCAACGTGAACCTAGGCGGCGGAATTGGCGGGAATTCCAGGGTTTTCAACGATAGAGAATCTTCCGGGAGTGGCACTAACATAGGAAATGTTAACGTGCAGAGCAGTACCGTAAAGGAGGTCAACGTATCGGTTGGGAATGGCGGTGGTGAAAATGTTGCGGATAAAATCAAAGCTAGGCACATGTCAAAAATCTATTCGGACAAAGATGGTGTTGATGCTAGCGGAACCAAGCATGTATACGTCAGCGACAAAGATAAGAAGGAGTCTGAAAAAGGCGGTGGCGACAGCGGCAATGTAACGATTGACCGCGGGGATCACAAAACAAGAAAAGTGGATATCTTTGTGGACAAATAAGGACACAGGGGGGATTAAAAAAGCATGGAGCCTGCAGGAACACATATCAGAACCGCCACTGGAACTTCAGCCGTTCTATGTCTCATATGCCTGACATCATTTTCCCTACCGGAGAATACAGGCACCGCAAACATGGATGGGAGAACGACAGTCAGGGATTCCTCTGTCTCTGCCGTGAACGAAGGGAGCTTTGACGCACTTAATGATTCAAGAATTAATTCCGGGATAAGAGCGAATAATTCCAGCATAAGCGATTCTGAGATTTCGGCAAAGACAATTGCAGACGTAAAGGCGTCCAACTTCTCAAATGTAAACACAGGAATAAAAATCAAAGACGGTGGTAATGTCGCGGATTCAAGACTTAACTCCAGGACACAGGCAAAAACAATAGATGCAAACAACTCACAGATTTCCACTGGAATTGAAGTTTCCGGAGCCAGGAATTCGGACATAAGGACAAATGTTTCCGCTAACAACATAACAGCAAGGGACTCGACAGTCAATCTCGGCACCGTAAAGGGCAATGTCCAAGATAAGAAAATCAGAACTGATTTAGAGCTCGATGACATCGACGCCGTACATGAAAAAGTCAACATTGGCAATGTGCTGGTTAAAGATCAGCCTGGAGGGAAATCGAGGGTGTTCAATAAAACCGACAACCTGCTTAACACAGAAAGAAGCACAAACAGCACCAATATCGGGAATGTGAAAGTTGAGGGCAGGCGTGTCGAAGAGGTTAATGTGACCGTGGGAGATGGCGGTGAGAAAGGAATTGGTGAGAAAATAAAGGCGAGGCACATGGCGGAATACTATTCCAAGGATGATGGGGTGGATCCGAGCGGAACAAAGCACATATACGTCAACGACAGAGAAAGGGATATAGCCGAGCGGGAAAAAGGAGATGCCGGGAACACAAGCATAGAAAGAGGAAGCAAAGTGAAAAAGGTCGATGTATATGTGGACAAATAAGAAAATATCAACTGCAAGCGTAAAGTTTATAATTAGCCTTATCATGGTTTTTTCCCTGACTTTCCTTACGACTTCGTGCGCTGTATGGAACTGGTTCATGGGGGGGATAAGCGATGATGAGGTGACAGAGCTGGACAAAAGCATTGAAATTCAGAAGCGGAAAACCCCTTTTGACGATGCTTTGCTGAAGCTGGGGCCGATGCTCGAAGCCTATGGTTATTCCGCAGTTCCCATACAATGCAAAAACATAGGCAATGAAACTGCTGAAAAAGGACTGCCTTCGGATCTTTATGTAATGATTTCGACGTGCATCAACAAGGTAGGCAGACAGATCACCTTCATCCCCTACGACGTGCAATATGTCGTGAATGAATCTATAACAGGCGGAAAAATAGATAGGGTATTTCCAGCAGCGGTGATTGCCGGTGGGATGACGGGATTTGACAAGGATCTCATAGAAAAGGAACGCAAAGGTGAGCTTGATGCCGCTTGGGCTGGGGCGCAGGTCAAAGGTAAGTACGATGCAGGCACCAGTGTTGCGAGACTCGCCCTTGACCTGAATATGCTGGACTACAAAACACAGGCTTATTATCCCCAGGTGCAGGCATCTAATTCAATCAATCTGAGAAGGGATAAGTATGGCTGGGCCGTTGCGGCCTATTACATGGGATGCGGAGGTGAATTTGAATCGCAGGTGAAGACACAACAAGGCCTGCATATGGCGCTTAGAATGCTTGTGGAATTCAGTACAATCGAACTTCTTGGCAAATATTTCAAAGTTCCCTACTGGAAATGCATCAAAGGCGCGAATCCTGATGGGAACTTGATAAGGACCATAAAGGATTCATATGCCGACATGCCGGAAAAACAACAGATAGCCGAACTCAAGCGCCTGCTTTTCCTTCATGGCTATAAGAACATAGACAGGAACACCGAGACCCTCAATGAAATTGAACTAAGTTCTCTAAGCAAGGCAAAACGTCAGTACGGTTGCACTGGCATATCCGACACCCTGTTCAAGTTGTGGGAAAACCTGAATACCGCCGATTCTGCAAATATAATCGCCAAGGACAGGAAACGCATGCAGATTGAGGAGCAGAACATGGCAGCAGAAAGAAAAAAGGCGGCAAAAATAATCGCCGAGCAGGAAATGGCAAAAAAAGCAAAGGAGGCTGAGGAAATGAGGGAACTTCAGGACAAGTTTGACAATCTCATCGCCTTAGCCGACAACTATGTAAAAGAAAATAAATTCGACAAGGCCCTAGCAGGATACACCAATGCACTCAAGATAGCTCCGAATGCAGTTTATCCTAAGGAACAATCCGAAAAGCTCCAGGCATATTTTGCCAAACAGAACGCAATCCAGGAATCATTCAAAGGTGCAGTTGCCGCAGCGGATGATTTTTTTAAATCAAAGAAATACGACAAAGCGAAAGCCAATTATGAAAAGGCGGCTGAAATTAAACCTGATGACGCGTACGTTATGAAAAAACTAGAGGAAGTAAATAAGCTTCTTTCATATAAAAAGCCTTCCGGCATAGGAAAAATTAACGAAAAGGATTTCAACGATGAATAAGATGGATTTGAAAAAAAGAACAGTATTTCTTTTCAAGAACCTCATTCTGGTTTCAATATCGGTTCTGTTAATGCTAAGCATGTCATCCTGCGCCGTATGGAATTGGTTCATGGCGAAAACAAGCGATGAGGAAGTTGAGCAAATGGATAAGGATATCAGCGGTCTCGGGAAAAGAGTCACAAGATATGAGGATTCCCTCGATCAGTTCGGGGTAATGCTTGAGGCATATGATCTGCAGAAGATTAAAATACAGAGCAAACCGATCAAAAATCAGACTGCCGAGAAAGGGTTGCCGGACGACATAAGGGTAATGGTTGAAACCTCCATCAATAAAATAAGGAGGCAGATAACCCTCATCCCATATGATCCTGTCTATTACACTGCGGAAGTCACCACCGGAGGTCAGATTGTCAGAACTCTGCCGGATATCGTCATAGACGGGGGACTCTCGGAATTCGACAAGGACATGATAGAAAAAGAGCGAGAACTCAAAGCCGAAGCAGAGATAAAAAAAGGTGATTACGGCTCAAAGTACGATCAGGATGGGGGGGCTGGGTATAAGGCTAAATCAGGAGTTTCCAGACTCGGGCTCGACCTTCATCTTCTTAATTACTCCAATCAGTCGGCTATAGCTGGAAAACAGGCTTCAAACACCGTAAACATCCGCAAAACCCAGCTCGGATGGAGCGTAGGTTATTATTTCCAGGGATGTGGTCTTTCCTTTGAATACTCACTAAAAAAACAGCAGGGCCTTCATTCGGCAATACGTCTCCTTGTGGAAATGAGCGTCATGGAAATCCTTGGGAAATATTATGATGTGCCGTATTGGAGATGCATCGAAGGCGCAAAGCCGGATGAACCGATGTGTGCAAGGCTTGCAGAGGAATTCAATGATGCCAACGATGCCACGCAGATCGCGTACCTTAAAGAATACCTGTTTCTTCACGGATATGAGGGTTTCGACAGAGATACTAATTCATTTGATCAGGCTGAAACCAAGTCTTTCAATGATATAATGGTAAAGCTTGGCGCTGCAAATAAAACCGATATGTTTATGAAGCTATGGATGACCGTTCCGATCGAAGAGGCAAAAAAACGAGTTAAGGAAAGCAGAAGGCTTTTTGAGCAGCAGAGGATAGAGCAGGTTGAGGCTCAGAGAAAGGCGAATATTGAAGCCCTGAAACAACAGCAGAAGGCGGAGGAAGCACAAAAGAAGGTTGCCGAACAGAAGCCAGCCGAACCGCAACAGATTCAGAAAAAAACACAGCCCCTGGATGCCCAGCAACCAGTCGCGCCAACAACCAAGAAGCCGGCAACGCCATCCAAGGAGAAACCTGTCGGTTTTGGCGCCATCAATGAATTCTGAACTCAACTTGTTTTTCAATCAATTTGAAGTTATATTTAACCATTAACAAGAGGAGGAAATGAAAGATGAAAAGCTCGAAAATTGCGGTGATGGGGATTGTAACGGCTTTTGTAATGGGGACTTCAGCCTACGGACTTCCAGGGGAACAGAGCGGCGGAGGCAGCGGGAAAAAGACCGAGGTCAAGGATTCAGTGATCGTTAATAAAAACGAAAACGTGACAAATCTGGCAGTCGGCGGTTCTCAAGTCAACTCCGGCATCGAGGCAAAGGGATCGGAAATTAAAAATTCCGTAATCACGAACGAGAACAAGAACGTGACAAATCTGGCTGTCGGCGGCTCCAAAGTCAACTCCGGCATTCAGGCAAACAACAGCGAGATCAAGAATTCCCTGATCGCCAACAAGAATGAAAACGTCACCAACCTGGCGGTCGGCGGTTCCAAAGTCAACTCCGGCATCGAGGCAAACAACAGCGAGATCAAAAATTCTGCTCTTATCAACGAGAACAAGAATGTGACCAACCTGGCAGTCGGCGGCTCCAAAGTGAATTCGGGAATCAGCGCAAATAATGCTGAAATCAAGAATTCGGTCATAGCCAATGAGAACAAGAACGTCACAAATCTTGCCGTTGGCGGCTCCAAGGTGAATTCGGGAATCAGCGTTGACAACGCCGAGGTCAAGAATTCCGTAATCGCAAACAAGAATGAAAACGTCACAAACCTCGCGGTCGGCGGCTCCAAGGTGAATTCGGGAATCAGCGCAAATAATGCCGAAATCAAGAATTCGGTCATCACCAACGAAAACAAGAATGTCACAAACCTTGCCGTTGGCGGTTCAACAGTCAACTCCGGAGTCAATCTGGGAGAATGATTTTTCAGCTCAATAAAAAAGCGGAAATACTTTTACGGTATTTCCGCTTTTTTCTTTGTCATGGATCTATTTTTTATTTAGCTGTCCGAGGAGGGAGATATTCTTAGCAATCTCCCTGGGGTTTCCGTAATAGTTCACTACGCCTATTCCTGATATGTCCGCTGTAAGTTTTTCAGAAGCGAAAACATCGGCTTTGCCGGTTCCAGACACCGATATGGATGTCACTTGCGCTTTGAGTTCATCCGCCTTTAGAGAACATGCTCCCGAAATGTTAACTTTGAATTCATCCGATTTGCCGGAAAGAGTAGCCGCCGATGTGCCGTCAAGGCTAAGAATGAATCGTGCTGTGGAAATGCCCGGACACACCAAAGAGCAAGCCCCAGACAACTCGATCTTACTTACTTCCACAGATGAGCAGATTTCAATTTTGATCTTGTTCTTGCACGATATCGGGGAGTCCGATGCAATGGATAGTGCTCCGTTTGAGATTTTAGTCTGGATATGCGGGAGAATATTACTGTCGCAGTAGATTTTAACGCTCGCGCTGTCGCCTTTTTGAGATGCGACATCGAATGCTCCGCTTATCTTAATGGAATTGAATTTTTCAAGACTTCTTGTCTCCGTTTTTATATCACCATTCCCTTTTATTATATTCCTATCCCCACCTTCCCCAAGAGATATGCCGGTATTGACGTTGGAATCAACCGCTACAGTCATGCCTCCACCATTATTCACGATTATGTTGCCGTTCGCATCGGCAGCCTTTGAATCAGACGTAATATTCAGACAAATAATCAGTGCACATGTTGGAACAATAATCCTATTCATTTTGCATATCCCCCTTATAAAGTTTATATTAGAAAAAACACTTAAGATACCATATTTTTCGAGTAATATCAACACGGAAATACAAAAGTGGAATCTATGTTTTTTTTGAAGGAGTTCACTTGTTTTTCAGCATACTATAAATATATTTTGATTCGTAAAGGTTTTTAGCCTTAAAAAAGCTTAAAGTAAAGAAATTAAAGAAGGGAACAGAAAATGAAACAGTCTAAAATCGTGGCAATCGGAATTGTAACTGCTTTTGCAATGGGTCTTACTTCCTATGGACTTCCCGGGGATCAGGGAGACGGAGGAAAGAAAACTGAAGTTAAGGATTCCATAATCGTCAATAAAAATGAAAACGTGACCAATCTCGCAGTCGGCGGCTCCAAAGCCAACTCCGGAATCGAAGCAAAAGGTTCGGAAATCAAAAGCTCTGTGATTGCGAATGAGAACAAGAATGTCACCAATCTCGCGGTCGCAGGCTCAAAAGCCAACTCCGGAATCGAGGCCAACCAGAGTGAAATCAAGAACTCCGTGATCGCCAACAAGAATGAAAACGTAACCAATCTCGCAGTCGCAGGCTCAAAAGCCAACTCCGGAATCGAGGCCAACAAGAGCGAAATCAAGAATTCAGTGATTGCCAATGAGAATAAAAACGTCACAAACCTCGCAGTCGGCGGCTCAAAGGCCAACTCCGGAATCGAGGTCAACAAGAGCGAAGTCAAGAATTCAGTGATTGCCAATGAGAATAAAAACGTCACAAACCTCGCGGTCGGCGGCTCAAAGGCCAACTCCGGAATCGAAGCCAACAACAGCGAAATAAAGAATTCAGCGGTCATCAATAAAAATCAGAATGTAACAAATCTCGCGGTGGGCGGCTCCAAGGCCAACTCCGGCATCCAGGCAAACAACAGCGAGATCAAGAACTCAGTTATAGTGAACGAAAGCAAGAATGCAACTAACCTCGCAGTCGGCGGCTCCGAAGCGAACTCCGGCGTCAAGCTCGGGGAGTAATTTTATAACTCACTTAAAACTGCCGCAGAAGCATTTAAAAGTTTCTGCGGCAGTTTCCATATTAAATGATGTACAAACAAAAATTCACTTTAGCGTTAGTCCTACTCCAGATTGTATTTATATGCTATGCCGGACAAAAAGAGCTAATTGAGAAAAGAGTAAAAGAACTCATCGAATTGAACAAGATTGTTGTCGGAGGCAGTGTCGATCTAGAAAAATACAATAATCAGACAGTTTTTATCAAGGCGAGGCTTCAGCAAGTTTCAGAAACAGACTATAAAGTGAAGGTTGAGGAAATCTCAGCAGATGCGATAAAGGAAAAGGAAGACGCAAGAGATATCGATGATGGCACAGTAGTCGTAAGAGTTAAAATTTCAAAAAGTCCTGACAAAACCTTTTATCTTGACCTCGAACACGTGCTCCCTCCTGTAAAAAAGGAATCAAATAAAAAAGAAAAGGAAAATACGAAATGAAAATTGCAACTGCTATAATTCTCGCATGTGCACTCTCTTTCACTATATATTCGCAAACTCAACCGATGAGCCCTTCGGCAAAAAAGCTAAACTCCATACAATGCGCCAAGGTTCTTGCCGAACGTAATATTGTGGAAACAGTATACGGTGTTAAGCTGAGATTTTCGGAAGAGGTAAGCAATCTCCTTGAAGGGACTTTTCTGGGAGACGTTGAAACAAAAACCGGAAAGAGGACAATCAAAGGCATTGATTTCGAAGAACCTGTAAAATATGATGCGGTTAATGACATAGCTCAAGCCACAGCAATATTGAAACTCAGCAATATCGCAGATATCGTGGACAAGGAATTCAATATCGACAAGTTCCCAGACAAAGTCATTAAGAGAACCGCCTTCGCCACGTCAACGCCAGAAACAGCAAGAAAAATATCCGCCATACGGGCGGCTGAAATTGACGCATACAAGAATCTGTATAAGAAAATCGGGGGATTCACGCTCGAAAGCAACACGAAAATAGAGAACTTCATCTTAAAATCAGACAACGTAAAAGCTTCAGTAATTGGCGCTTTGATGGGGGCTGATTTCATAGGATGGAACTGGGAAGGAAAAGGAGCTGACGCAACCGCCACAGTTAAACTCCGTGTAAATGTCAAAGAATTAAACGAAATGCTCGGTGAAAAAATATTGAACTATGACAAGGAATTCGTGGAAGCCGAAGGACAAGGAGCCCAGAAAACCGCCTCTCCGACCGCCGTCAACACCCAGAAGAAAAAAGAAGAAGGCAAACAGTCTCTTGCCACCCCTGATGTCATCGAAGGCAAAATCAATGTGATGCCTTGAAATCAACTATGAAACTTACCCACCTTATCAGACTTGTTATTATGATGCTAATCCTGCCGTATGCAGTGCAAGCCCAGGAAACTGAAATCAAAGAGGCTGTCGGCGTAGGAGTTGCAGAAGGAACGCCCGATTCCGCATCCGAACAGGCACTTGCTCAGGCATTGAGGGATGCTGTCAGGAACGGTGCCGGAATCGATCTGATGAGCGAAACCAAGGTCGAGAACTTCCAGATGGGATACGATCGTATTCTCACCGCATCTTTCGGGTATGTGGAGAAATATGATATCATAGATCAGAAATATGACAGTAAGGCGCAGACATATACTGTGAAGATAAAGGCTATGGTCAAAAAAGGAGCGCCTGGAATGGACAACGTCATGGCCCTCCGTCTTCTTGTAAAACGTGTCGAATCCCCTAGAGTTCTTGTAATATGCGATGAAAAAATCATCGGCTATGAAAATAGAAATTCCCTTGCAAACGATATAATTTCCGAAATGGCGCAGAAAACCGGGTTTCAAGTTCTTGACAAGGAGGCTGTTGACACAAGAAGCGAAAAGGAAGCAAAAAGAGATGAACTTCTCGGAGACGACAAATCTGCGAGGGTCAAACGCTCAGGCATTGCCACAGCCTACGACATAATAATCAACGGTACAGTAACAGGAGAAATAGGTGCAATTGAAGAACCTTTTCCTGACATGAAAACACGTGATGTTTCATTCGGGTTCAATCTGAAAGCGATATGGGCAGACTCCGGAGAAACAATAGCTGTTGCTAAGCTTCCGGCTGCAACCTTTCAGGCAAAAGGACTTGATCCGGTCACCCTGCCAAATCAGCTTGCAAGAAAATATCTGGCAAAGGTCCTTGAAGGACAGGATGTCGAACTGAAGGATGAAAACGCCTATAAGCTTTTCAGAAAAATAATTTCAAAATGGATAACAGAACTTGACCTCGGTGCTAAAATAAGGGTTGAGTTTAAGCAGATAGACAAGAAAACCCTTGATGATTTGATTGCTGCACTTCAGAAGAACAACAGTAGTATTTCCTATGTTTGGCTTAGAGAATTCGATAGTAGGCTCTTTTCTGTTGTGGAAATTGAGACAAGGCTTACAGCTGCAAAGCTGGCGGATGAAGTCGAAAAACAGATTGGCAAGAAATATGTGCTTGATCAGTCAACAAAGAGAAATCTACGCTACATCCCAAAAATAAAATAAGACAAAAAGCTATCATCCCTTTGAAAATACGGCATAGCTCACTAATTTAAAATTCTTTATTGATATCAAGGAGTCCCTGGTGAAATTCATTTCTTCTGCCATTCTGACAGCTTGTGCGTATTGCATTCTGCTTTCAGGTTGCGTCACGTCTCCAGGCGGAATCGCCCCCTCAACAGTTCCAATCACATCAAAGGACACTTACACCATAACAAAAACCGATGCATCGGCTAGTGACGGGGCTGTTGCCATCTTCATGATCCCTCTCAAAACATGTAGCGCATACGATGCCCTTGTCACAGCCAAGGAAAACTATGGCGCTGATGCACTCATTAATGTCACACTTGAAAACAAATCGTACTGGATTACCGTCCTCCCGATAGTAACCTACGACAAGATCACAATACGGGGAGATGCTATAAAATTCAATAGAGGAAAGACCGACTGAAATGCTCAAACATATTACTTGTCTTATAATCCTGATTCTGCTTCCCGCATGCACGAGCGTGGTAGGGATTTCTCCTTCCACCACCCCTATCACCTCTGAAGACTCCTATACGGTGATCGGGCGCGTGAAAGGCACATCAAAAGGGGTTATATGGTTTTTCATACCGACAATGCCGGACAGCCCATCCAAAAACGCCAGAGATAACGCAATCGCCTCAAAACATGCTGATGGACTCATCGAAGTAACTGAAGAATATACAACTTTGTCATTTCTTATTATAACATTTGTCTGGACAACAGTGGAAGGTACCGCCGTAAAGATCAAGCGCGGAGGCGCCATAGGAGCTGAAAAATGAGGATATTATTTTATCTGTTCACATTGTCATTATTAGTGTCCGGCACAGGATGCGGCTCGATATTTTATCTTAAGCATTCTCCACAGGAAGCTGAATTCTCGACCGCTCAAAAAGGAGTTCTAGCTGCTAGCAAAAGCAATGTGCCTTGCAGATTGGAAGTAATTTGTCCCGACGACATGGTGGGGGAACTGGGATATTTTTCACTTGCGCATTACCCCCTGAAGCAGATACTGAAGGATACTTTCAGCAACGCAGTATATGCAGCTTTCAACCAACCCGGAGGAGAAGTGATTGATGCCTTTACCCTCCGTGTGGAGGTTTTTAAGTCTGAACTTGACATGCATGGGGAAGTCTATACCCTGCATCTTCTGGTCACCATCCAGGAACCAGGTGAGAAAAAGATATTGACACTCCATCAGGAAAAAACCGTGCATGGACAAATAAAATCTGATTATGACGTGCCGGAGATTGTCTACACAGCTGCAAAAGATCTTGCCGTAGAATCGGTAAAAGAACTAAAAGCCAATCCCAAAGTAATCAAGACAATATCGAGATTCGAAGAAAAATAATACTCATGGTTTTTACTCATCAAGCGACTTAAGAGTCTTGGATGTCTTGGTTCCATTATCCCTTTTCTGATCTTCCTTGTTATCCGCAGAAATGCTGGCTGGCTCATCAACCGGAACCCAAATGGCAACACGTCCATTAACTGACTTTTCAACTCTGAGAACCCAAGTTTTTCCGGTATAAGTATCAAGTTTGAAAACGGCACTTTCCCCGTTGTCGCCAACTTTCTGGCCACCGATCAGAGAATAAGTACCTCCAAAAAGGATAAAGCGGGCAGTATTTACAATTGAGGTAATATTCTGAGCACCACTCTCACTTTTTTGCCCGTAAGAAGTTGCCGCCATTAAGCTGAAAAGAAAAACTGCAAGCAAAAACCCTATTCCCCTTCTCATAAAAAAACTCCTTTAGAAAATGCCATATTGAATTTATCGAATATAATTAAGATTATCCTTCTTATTGAAAAGTCAACCTATGATTTTAATAGTCCACACCGTGGCTTCTTGCTTGAAGGATTAACTGCTCTCACAAGAAAATACCTTTTAAGTCTGAAATCAGCACGCCACCGCGATATTCAGATAAGTTTGCAGAAATATCTTGCCTTATTCCAGCAGCCCTGCAACGTTTTAAAAACTCACCGACCTGTTCGGTTTTTTGAATGTATCCAGGATTATTTCTCCGGTAGAGGAGAATGCTTTTGTTTTGGTCTTTGCGAATCCAAGCAATAGGCAGCTTATGTGGAATCCTGTGGAACTGGAGCCGGAACGATGCGAGCCACAAGTCCCTTGCATCGGCTTCGCTCAGCTCCAGCGGTTCATATACTTCCTCAAGTTTACCTTCAGAATAAACCTTGCTGTCAATCAGAGACTGACCTGAAATTGAATTTCTGATGCTTATTCCATCGCCTTCAGCAGTTTTAAAAACCTTGCAGTACTTGCCCGTTCCAGCTATAATCTGTTTTTCTCGCTTACTCCATAACTTTTCAATTTCCGAGGCTTCTGCTTGAAGGATCCTGTACCAGAGATCGTCGGCAGCGGCAAAATCCTTTGCGAGGCGGGATTTTAAAATCAGCTCGCCTGCTTCCCTGTCAGAAATTTCACCTCTTAACGCTCCAATTATCCTCAGCATTCTGAAGTACTGTGACTCTCTCAGCCTATTCTTTTTCTCTATTCCATGTGTATCAACTAGGACAAAACTCATATCACTTCTTTTCATCATCAGATTTCCAATATGAAAATCCGGGTGGTAAAAGCCATAAGCCATGAACTTCCTAAGGAAATCCGAGAAGCTGTCGAGGAATTTATTCTTCACCTGAAAATCCAGGCATTCCTCTGAAAACCAGAAAGTCCTGGCATTTACTGAATCAGAAAGCTCCTTTGTAATCAGCATGCTTTCCGTCCCCCTTCTGCCCCATCCACATATTTCAACAACTGAAATCCCCTGCTCCTCGAGTAGTAGGGAGGAATTAACCTCCGATTTGCTTTTCGGGATAAACGAGGAATGGATTTTTGATGTAATAGAGGACGGATAGTTATACTTCACATAATAAACCGCCTTGTCAATCTCAACCTTGAAGACAGCGCGTACACTGCTTGATTTAACCATGTTTTTCTTAGCGATATGTTTCCAAGAATGAAACCAGTGGTCAAGAATGCCAGGATCTTTCAGATGCCATTCCCAACCATTGTAGATTAGCTTAATAAAATGATTTACGTCCATATTCATATTCTCATTCAAAATAGATATCATCTGCCTCAATATCAAGCCGTGAACAGGAATTTACCCAACTGAATAAATATTAAAACCGGATAAGCATTTTTTTCATGGACGATTACAAGTTTTCCAGGTGTACTGTGAATCACTCTTTATCTTTCTAATCGCAAACCCCGCTTTTCGGGGATCCTCCCTCCTCCCGTGCCGCACTCAGAATCATTCCGGCTCCAATCATTGTTGCAATCAGCGAGCTTCCACCATAGCTGAACATCGGCAGTGTAATTCCTGTTGGAGGCATGAGACCGACATTAACGCTGATATGAACAAATGCCTGAAAAGTAACCATTGAAGTCATTGAACAGATAAATATCCTCCTCATATTTTCCTCGGCCCTGCTTGCCATTCGGTATCCGACATATGCAAAGAGGGTAAACCCAAAAATCACAGGAAGAACACCAATAAAACCAATGGCCTCTGTGAGAGCCGCAAACGCCGAATCGCTATAAGAAAGAGGCAGATATGAATTTGCCCACAGGCAATTTCCCCAGCTTGCGCCGAAAAGCCCACCTCTCGCCAAGGTATACTGGAACTGAAGTATATGCCATCCGGCACCGGCAGGATCCTCAAGAGGATTCAGGAAACCAGTAATCCTTGCAAGAACATAAGGTTTCTCGATTATTATCAGCAAACCTGCTGGTATTACAGCAAAGACACTAACCAGCATGAATAAATAAGAGCCTCCTGCTATCAGATAAACTGCGGCCATAGCGAAAACGTAAACAAGAACGGTTCCAAAATCAGGTTGAAATGAAATCGGCAATACCCAAAGAAGTGTCACAATAAACAGAAGCAGAAACTTTTTAGAAGCGCAAGAGTATTTGTTGCATATCCAGCATAGCGCAAGTATGAAAAAAGGTTTCGCTATTTCCGATGGCTGAATGAAAATTGAGCCGAAGGCAAACCAACCTTTCATTCCGTTTATTCTAATCCCGAAAACAAGGACCAGCAGGATCGGTATAAATATAAGGGAGGCCAGCAGAGGAGCAAATTTAATATAAAAGGTGAATTCCACTTTCGACACATAATACATCGAAAAGAGACCTGCAATAAGCCATATAAATTGGCGGCCTGCCAGATAAAAAGGGGCATTACTGTAAACTGTGGCATTATATATGGCTAGACATCCCCAGAGCCCCAACATGAAAAGAACTGCGTGTACAACCAGCGGAAGAGTAATTGCTCCCGCTGATTTTGCATCGCGTTCAGAGTTCGTTTCCTTCATTTTTCTTTTTCTGCAGGTTTAAAATTTCTTCGAGTGAATTCTCCAGCTTAACATCTTTTCCGGGAAGCATTTCAGTTTTTAATTTCCATGTCCCTGGGATCCAGTTCCTGTATCTGTCAAGCATCACAATATACACGCCATCCGTCCCATTCAATTCAGAGTCATATTTCTGTTCGGCGCCATCAACACCGTAATATCCTCCATTATAAACATCAACCTTGCCTATAATCTCCCTTACTTCTAGATAATCAACATATCTGCGCTCAAACCTGGGAATTATCTTAAGTCCCCTATATTTTATCATATAATCACGGAGAAAAGATATTTCAGACGGACTTAGTCCCTTTTTGACATACTTTTCCTTTTTTTCATCGGGGGTCAGATCATGTATTTTAGTTTTAAGGTCATTGATAAGTGTGGAATTAGATCTGCATAGATCAGGATAAACTTCTATGACAAGGTCATGATATCTGCGAGTCCATGCAAGTGGAAGTCCGTTTTTATCCAATATCCTGCCCCTCGCCGCCGGAATGGTTCCGCTGCGCCAGGCATTTTTATTCCCCTCCTCTAAATAATAATCTCTGCTGTAAGAGGTGTAGTAGAAAAGACGGAAAGTGATAAAGAAAGCCCATATGATGAAAACAGCTATTATAATTCTGTTACGGTTTTTAAACATCTGAAATATTTCCGATTCCTCGCCTCTCTATTTCGATATCAAACGACCGGGTATGGAAGAAACTCGTCAAGACACTGCCTCTTATTTGTTGTCAGATAAAAATCTTATCATTCAAGAGAACAATTACAAGAAGCGTAAGGAGGAGAAAACCTGTGTACAAGATTGTTAACCTTTCCTGTGTTTTAAGGGAAAGGAAGCCGTCTAGGGAATTTTAAGGCTCCCCAGGCGACCACCTTTGTTCAATATACTTATCTATCAATTGGAGGAATCATTAAAACAAAAACTAGTGGTGTTAGCCATCAGCAAAAGCTGCGGATCGCGCAGAGCAAGTTCTTTCCATTCCACGCTGTTCTCCACTGGGACTTCCGATGCAAGCCGCATTACAGTCTCAGTCCATTTCTCCTTTTCCGCCGTCCTGCTGATTTTTCTTTCTGAAAGGCCTGCAGTCACTTTAACCGCACCAAATAGCAGTAGAGACACAAGAAAAAGAAATACGCAGAGTGTAATTTTACCGCGGTACTTGACCGAATAGACAATCGCTTCTTCCATTTTGTGTTCTCCTTAATTATTTAAATACCGACTATGCCGTCATGAGAGTTTCGCTCATATAGTTTTCAACGCAGTGCCTGCATATGAGCATGCCTGTCTTTTCATCTATGCCTGCAACTTCGCTCTCGGCCTTCGATTCGCCAGGGGTTAAAACCGTAGCTCTGCAGAAGGAGCACTTGGCGCCGCTGTTATGATTATAATGACTGCGCCCTGGCTGACAATTCCTACTCCCTGCTGACAATGTAAGTTTCATGTTCTTCCCTTTCCCACATTTAAAATTTTATATCAAAATTCATCTTTATTTTCTTTATTGAAAACCAAATCCGCAGCCATTTCTCTTTCACCTTTGTCACGCAGATGGCCGTTGATCTTTCCAAATTCCTCTTTCCATTTCTCGCAGTTCCAAATTTCAACACCGATTTCTATACCGAGCACCACGACTTCGGTTCCCGGATTTATTTCAGCATAATCCCTGTACATCTGTGGAATTGTTATTCTTCCCTGTGTTGAAATCTTATCAGACTGAGTCATCGCACCAAACCGTCTCAACGTCCTCCTGAAGACCATGCTTGAAGAAGCGCGTTCGGCCGGTTTAGGTTCCGAGCGGCGCATCTGGAGATATATGTCTTCAGGATATACAGCCATTGCACCTTCCGGAAGACAGTGGAAGACAACATCGCCCCCATTATGTTCCATAAAATCAGAGAGAAACCTAGGACTGAACTTTATTCGTCCATTGGCGTCTATCGAACACCTGTCCTGTCCACAGAAAGATAACATATTCTCACCCGATCTGTTCCGATTTGTTCCAAAATAGTCCAATTTATTCCAAGAGTCAAGCTAAAAAATCAAAATATTTTATTTTTTTTTAATTGACGGAAGGGGTTTGAATATGGCTCGAAAGGATAGAGAGCCGATTTAGCATGCGAGATTAAGTCTGACTAGGCGGTGATAAATGGGGATGAGATTTTTATTATTTCGAAGGCTTCGGCAAATGCATCGGAACGGCTTAGAAATCTCTCTGCAATCTTGCGGTTTTCCCTTAAAATCCTCTCATCAAAACCACAGTTGCGTGTATTGAGATTGCGCTCATGCTGAGATGCATGCATGCGGAGAAGTTCACTTTTCCATATGGCCGACTCAGCATCGAATAATGTAAATATATCAGCTTTCATTTGAATCGTCTTGGGATCCATATTCAGGAATGCTGTTACGGGGCGGTCGAGTTCTTTTGCAACCCTTTTAAACATTGCAAAGCTCCTTCGATGTCCCTGATTACTGTCATTATAATGAGGCATAAAAACAAGATCCGGCCTGATTTTCTTGATATGCTTGCGAATCATATCTGTATTTGACATACTATCTTCAGGGTCGCCGTTCTTGTCCTCGCCAAGACGCATAAACTCAAGCCGTTCATCAGGCAATCCGAAGAATCGACAACTTTCCCGCTGCTCCTCTTCTCTAATCTCCGCCTTTGTTTTGCCGGGATGCTTTAACCAGAATGTATCTTCAACACCGGACGAGGCACCGCTTATGACCGCTACATGAATTTCATTGCCATTTTCTCTAAAGAGCCGCATTGTGATACAGATAGCGTCAAAGTCGTCAGGGTGCGGCGCCAACACTAAAACCTTAAGAAAGGACGGAACCTTCAAGTCCTTCATAAAAACAGGTTTCTTTTCAGTATAAGTAGCAGAAGCATTTTTTGTTTTCATACATTTTGAAGATAATCAGGCTGTAGAAAATAATCAAGGGAGGGACTCCAGAAAATTGCTGAGGTTCAAGGCATCAGTTACTTTGCTGCTTATTTATTTGCAGTTTCAAGATATAGCTTCGAAACCAGCTCCGCGCCGATTTTCTTTCCGTCAACTTCCGTTCTGCCATAATTCCTCTGATAATCCAGAACAGCATAAGCTTTGCAGCCAAGATAAATTGTCTTTATAAGAACCTGCGGCTCTGAAGCATTTAATGGAATTTCAAAGATCTTTTCATTCATCCCATGCTTCAACTCAAATGAGTGAATATTGCCGTTAACCTCAATTCTTAATTCCCCTGGTATTTCACATACCATCTGGAGTGCGAACTTCGCATTCTTGCCGTCAAGTGGCTCCATAATAGAAAATTTCTTTTTGACAATCTGTCCCTCTTTCAATTCAAGTGGAGTCCAGGAGCCGAATGAAAGCGGACCGTTATCCATGTAGAGAACCTTATTACCTTGAAGCTCCGAACGAACTCCGAGTGGACGCACCATTCGCATCATCTGAGACTCGAAAAAATATCTGTAAATGTCATAAGCAGAGAAAACAATAAACACCCCAAGCAACAAAGGCAATACCACCCCCACAACAACATTCCGCCAGCAATGCCTTTGCATATTGACAATTAAAACTACCGACAGGCCCCCTGCTCCAATCGCAAGAAGCGGAACTGAGGGCAGTCTGAATCTCGCAAGAATATAAAATGCGGAAGTCGCAATAAAGAATGAAAGAATCAGATAAAAATAGATAAGTGCCCGAGGATGTTTTCCAACTCTCCTGAATCCAGAGTTTGCATAAAAAAACAAATAATGAAAAAAACAGCCTAATGCCAGCGCCATTATGAGCGATGTAGGGACAACGGCGAACTTTTTGAAGGTACTGCTTTTCTCACCTTGATATTCAAATGCTATATTATTAGGGATTTCACGGCAGTCCCAGAAGAGAAGCATTTTCCGGAACTGCAGTTCCATGAAAGCCAGCGGCTCCATCTTGAACCATTCAAATATTCTTCCAGCTACGGGGGCTTCCTTGTCTTTAGCCATCCATGCATAATAAGTTTCGGGATATTCCATCGGTCCCGGACCTAACCCCGGATTGCGTCCGCCGGGAGGCGCCTCTGGAGTGTTTCCCAAAGCAAGGACGGCTCCGGCAGCTGTCGAGGGTCCGCATAATTTGCCGGCAATATGCGAATTTCGCAAAGCGAACGGTACTTGAGGCAGGACAACCATGATCATGAAAACAAGGGACGGCATTATTTTCAACATGCATTTCCCTGATCGTGTAATATTTCCCGGAAAGCTTCTTGCAAATCCGGAAAAAAGAGCGGCAGCAAAAAGGCCGGGCACGAAGAACCAGATATTCCCTCGTGTCAATATCGAAAGTGAAACAAGAAACCCAGTAACGGCCCAGTGGAAAGTCCTACCGCTTCTCCACGCAAGGAGAGAACTGTAAAAAATCACCGTCACCCAGAAAGCCTGCAGTGTTTCGATGAGGTGATAAGGAGTGTATAAGACAAGAACGCTTGAGAATGCCGCAAGGAAAGCAGTTACAACACCTGCCTTTTTCCCCCAAAGTTTTGCCGCACACAAGGCGGCAAGAAATACAGTAAACGCCGAAAGCAAAGACTGGGCAACCATGACCGGCCAGAGCCCCTGCCCTAGGATTTTATGTACAACTGGAAGGAAGACCGCATAATAGAAAGGCTGATAATAGAATGCCTCACTATACTCTCCCTTCATTATCTTCTCGGAAAGCGCCTTGTAGGTTGCCATGTCAGTACCAACGGACGGACATGAAACTTGGATATCGGAATCAGATAGTTCCCTGCATACTTGCATACGGAGCAGAAGCCCTGCCCCAGCAAGAATAATGAGCAGGATATAGAAATGCTTTCTTATCATAATGTCAGGAAAATATATCTTCCCGAAAAACGGGAAAAATATTCTATATGCTCATCAATTCCTTTTCCTTCTTCAGAAGGACATCATCAACTTCCTTAATGTAGTCATCGGTAAGCTTCTGAATATCTGCAAGCATCTGCTTAAGATCGTCTTCGGTTATCTCACTATTCTTCTGGGCTTTCTTTGCAACTTCATTTCCGTCACGGCGCACGTTGCGGATTGCAACCCTTGCCTCCTCGGCACGTGATTTTACCTGTTTTGCAAATGAAGCACGCCTTTCCTCGCTGAGTTCAGGAACCGGCAGTCTTATGACACGACCATCGCTAACGGGTGATATCCCTATATTGGCTGCAATGATCGCCTTTTCAACTGCGCTCATTGATGAAGGATCCCATGGCTGAATAACAAGAAGCTTAGCTTCTGGCGTTGTAACCCCGGCAAGTTCCCTGAGTCTTGTGGGAGTTCCATAATAGTCAACTATTACGTTTTCGACAAGAGCCGGTGATGCCTTGCCGGTTCTTACTGCGGCAAAATCGGTCTGCATGTGTTCAACCGTCTTCATCATGTGTTCTTCAACATGCTCAAGCAACTTTCCAATTGCAACAATCATATGCGGACTCCTTATTAATTTTCTAATCTCTTCAAAACATTAGGACATAACTTATTGTTTATTCAGATAAAAACAAGAATATGCCCTGAGATTTTACCTTGGGACAATCTGTTTTTTCTTTTCCTCCTGTTTTTTTGTAGCGGTCTCCAGGAGGTAAAAGGATACATTGTCCTCGAATGCCTTGCTCGAAGTGATTCCCATATGTGCACCAAAGATGTGCATTACCGTATGCCACTTGATTGGCGAAGTGCAAAAAGGCGTCCACTCGCGTCCTTCACGATCATCCATCCTTGCGCTGGAAGCCAAGACCTTGCCATCTCCGGCTTCATATTCAGTAACCGTAAAAGCCCCGGTGCTCCGGTCAACTTCTGCAGTTCGTCTGGTTGGAACTGAATCTCCCAGAAACAAATACAATGAAACATCATCTGGAGGGGGGGCATCTATACTAAGAGCGTCGGTAAACTGCTTGGCGCGTTTCAGACATTTTTTCAGATGATCCAGCGCAATAGCGTGCCGTTCCTCTGGTGTTTTTGCATTAGGCAGAATTATTTTAAGGGATTCATCCTGTTTCGGGGAAAGCAATCCCCATTTCATCTTCACCCATACATTATAATCAAAAATGTCGACAGCCGGACCTTTAGGATCATCCTTATAGATCACGGATCTCGTGCTTAAGAGTGGCAGCATCTGATAGTATGTTGCGAATGTCCCGATGACTCCGGGTTGATAAAGAGGTGCTTCCGGGGCAATGGACAATCCCTCCTGCATTTCAACAAATGTATCCAGATATCCTGCATTGGGGGTAGCTACGATAACCAACTTGTCGATATACTTGCTTCCGCGCCAGTCGAGTTTAGGCAAGGAACCATCCTCAGGCAGATCCTGATCACCGTACTCGAGATAATAACGCGAAAGCAACCCCCCCATGGAATGGGCAAGGATGTCAAATTGAACATCATAATCAATCAAACCGTAATTTTTCTTGTACTGCTCCTGCACATAAGCCCTTTTATTAAGAATGAAATCATGGAGCTTCGCCGCATTTTCCGGAAGGTCCCGGCGCCAGTCATAGTAAAAAACAAACAATGAGGAAAAGTGCTTGCCCTGTGGCAGTGGTTTGATTTCAGGCACGTATCCGGCTTTTGCAAGTATTTCGAGCATCCTGTCATATGCATCCATGTTGAAATGTATCCCTAGTATTCTGACATCAACATTGTTGAGAATGGAAAAAGGACGCACATCGCTTTTCAATTCCTTAAGACTCTTGCCTATTTCCATGGGAATGGACAGCCCTCTCAACTGTTCATTCGAATACCCCTTCAGAATGCTGATCCCCTTGAACTCCCCCCATACGTTTTCCCCGGTCTTGTAGTTTTTCAATTTTGCGCCTAGAAAACCATGGATGACTATAACCGGGTTGCGTTCAACCCCCTCATAAGCCATGGATTGTTTCGCGATGGTACTGTATAGCGGACGAGTATAAACAGAACTTGAATCATATGATCCGGTAGAGGAGTCAGTTGAAGAACAGCTGCCAGGCATGCTAGCCAATAAAATAATGGCTAAAGATAAGAATAAGTTTTTTATAGTTTTCATCAACACCCCCATTGTCATTGAAGCATGATTTGATTACCTTTGAAAGCTAACAGGAAACCGGATAAAATACAAGGAAAACTGTTGAAAAACGAGCATCAGAATAATCACATAACTGAGGATGGATATGAAAAAGCACCTCTGCCATTCCTGCAAGAGGTGCTTTAGATAATTCAGACTGAATTCAGGGATTACGAATTATAAATATTACATTTCTGAAGATTTATTCCTCGTCGGACGCAGCACGTTTAGTGCGTTTGCGTGAAATTTCTGTAAGGAAGCGCTTCCGCATTCTTATGAAATTCGGAGTCACCTCTACAAGCTCATCATCACCGATGTATTCAAGGGCCTCCTCGAGGTTCTTCCTTTGCGCAGGCACAATCTTCATTTGCCTGTCAGAGCCGGAAGCACGCATGTTTGTGAGCTTCTTCTCACGCTGGACGTTAACTATCAGATCACTATCTTTGCAGTGTTCTCCCACAATCATTCCTTCATAAGCCGTCTCGCCCGGATCAATGAAGAAGATACCTCTGAGCTGGAGACCGTCAATCGCGAAAGGTATTGCCTTTCCCTTATCCATGCTTATAAGCACACCGTTGAGCCTACGCGGAAACTCTCCCTTGAATGGTGCGTATTCGTGATATCTGTGTGAAATAATGGCCTGGCCAGCAGTGGCGGTCATCAGTTTGCTCCTGATGCCGATTATCCCCCGGGTGGGAATATAAAATTCAAGAAGCTGTCTTACACCGTGCTGCTCCATCAGGATCATCTCGCCTTTACGCATTCCGACAACCTCGATGACTTTCCCTGAGTATTCCACAGGCACATCAACAGTGAGGATTTCAATTGGTTCGCACTTCTGCCCGTTGACGTTCTTCAAAATAACCTGGGGCTGCGACGCTGCAAGTTCATACCCCTCGCGCCTCATATTTTCAATGAGAATCGCCAGATGCAGCACACCTCTACCGCTGACCTTGAATGAATCGCCGCTGGAATCCTCCACCTTGAGCGCCACGTCCCGTTCAACTTCCTTGTAAAGCCTTTCACGGAGATGCCTGCTGCTCACATATTTACCATCCTGTCCATAAAACGGGGAATCGTTAACCCTGAATGTCATTGAAAGAGTCGGCTCATCCACGCTTATGGGGGGTAGTGATTCAGGATTGAGTGCGTCGGTTATAGTGTCGCTTATGTCAATTTTTTCAATTCCCACCACAGCACAAAGATCTCCGCACTGAACTACGCTTGTTTCCTTCCTCTCAACTCCTTCAAACGTGAGAAGCTGTTTAAGCTGGGCCAGTTGTTTATCGCCGTTTCGTTTAATAACTACAACAGGTTTTGAAATATCCAGATTTCCCCGGTAAACGCGGCCTATGCCTATTCGCCCCACATAATCCGAATAATCCAGGGTGCTAACCTGCATCTGCACAGCACCTTCAAGTGTTTTCGGTGCAGGAACCTTGTCCACAATTGCATCCATAAGAGGAATCATCGTGTTTCTTTCACCGCCATCTGGGGAAGTTGAAGCCCAACCGTCCCTTCCGCTTGCATAAAGAACAGGGAAATCGAGCTGGTGATCCAACGCGTTGAGTTCAAGGAAAAGTTCATAGATCTTGTCCAACACTTCCGCTGGACGCCCATCCTGACGGTCTATCTTGTTTATTATGACAATCGGGTACAGCCCCAGCCGGAGCGCCTTGTCAAGAACAAACCTTGTCTGCGGTAACGGGCCCTCGGCGGCATCTACCAGAAGAAGGACTCCATCCGCCATGTTGAGCACTCGTTCGACCTGTCCGCCGAAATCGCTGTGTCCGGGGGTGTCGATAATATTTATCTTGATACCCTTGTATTTTACGCTGATATTCTTGGCAAGAATGGTGATTCCGCGCTCACGTTCAAGATCATTGCTGTCAAGGAAGCAATCATGCATTACCTGGTTGTCACGAAAGAGTTTTGACTGACGTATGATCTGATCCACAAGTGTGGTTTTACCGTGATCCACGTGCGCGATGATTGCAATATTCCTGATGTCCGCCATTTAAATAATTTCCTGTTTCAATTTTATTTCAGTTCTGAAAGTTTAGCCGACTGTAGATTCGGAAGAGCTGGGGGTTCGAATTTATTATCGCCGATTCTCCGATTCACCAACTTGCATTACCGTATGCTCAAACGAGTAGAACATACGGATGCAATAAAAGTCCGGCGCATAATTTAACACATTAATGGAATATGGAAAGAGGGAAAAGGATATTTTACTCAAAATAGGTTATATGTCATCCGATTGCTTCACCGCCATCCTCTCCGGTCCTTATTCTAACGCATCTTTCTAGATTCGTGACAAATATCTTACCGTCGCCGATGTTTCCGCTACGCGCACCTTTAATGATGGCGTTGACGGTGGGTTCGACAAAATTGTCGTTGACCGCTATTTCAACCTTAACTTTCTCAAGAAGATTCACCTTATATATCTTTCCCCTGTATGATTCCGAATAGCCCCGTTGCTGACCGCAGCCCCTGACCTTGTAGACGGTCATCTTGTGGACATCCGCCTCAAAAAGACATTCCTTAACTCTTCCAGCGCTTCCGGCTGAATTATGGCTTCTATAAGTTTCATTTTGCTATACTCACTTCTTAATTTTATTTTTTTCTGAAAAACAACGGAATTGTTTTCCAGAAAGAAATTTAAAAGGTTTAATTAATGTCAAGAGGTATGTCACAGCGCCTCCTCTGGATACGCCTCGATATTGTGGATCGATCTGTCTGAACCGACAAATTCCTCGTGCGGAGAAAGCCTTAACCCAGTGAGGAGCTTCATGAATCCGAATGCCAAAAACCCAACAGTCAGTGCGAAAAATATCGCCATGAATGTCCCGGCAAGCTGTGCAAAGATGCTGACGTCAACCCTCGCCCCGAAAAGAGCCTTGCTTCCGAATATTCCCGTAGCGCCCCCCCCCAGCTGCCGACAATTCCATGCAACGGCCATACACCAAGTACATCGTCAAACTTGAACCTTTCCGTTTCAATCTGATACATAAAGAAGAATATCAACCCCCCGGTAGCACCTATGACAAATTTGATACTTTTACTCCAAATCATTTCAGGAAAATAATGCAAGGAAGTTTAAGGACAGTCCACCTTAGAGGGATCCCAGTGAGTTCACCATTTCAAGCTCGACAACAGGTCTCTGCCAGCCCTTCACCCATTTCTCCTGTCCTGTCGCCTGTATTTTTCGGCCTTCCCACAGTTTAAGGTTCATTTTCTTGCTGTAAACATAACATAGAGGGAAATACTGCCCATTGGTTCTCGATGCCAATGCATGACTGACCCCAGCGTTGGCTGAATTCACATCCACAGCTATAAGAAATCCCTCATAGGACACAACTCTTGCAGTGGCACCTGTAAAGGAAGTCTTTCCATCTGATGGATTTTCCTTTATCTGATTTAATTCATTTTTAACGTCTTTGCCTTTATCAAGAAGTTTCTCAGTATTTGAATTTCCCTTTTTCTCATTTTTAAGGGAATTGGCATTCACAGGGGCAACATCGACAAATTCTGCGTTAGTCCAGGCCGTAAGGCCTTCGACCGGCGATATCCTCAGCCAGCCCTCCTGCGAGGAATCAAGGACTTCTACCTTTGTCCCCTCTTCAGCGGACATTGCATAAGGTGCACAGGCAACGCTAGGTCCCGTCCGCAGATATGCCTTTTTCGAAACAACTCCATCCTTTACGAAAGCGGTAGAAATCCATACTGATGACTTTACCGGGGCAGAGATCTCATACCATCCTTTTTCAAAATTTACAACTTTCACTTTATCGCTTCGGCTCATCTGGGCAACAAGTGCATACTTCTCACCTGCCCTGACCCTCACATTAAGCACATTTGTTTTCACAGTGCCTTCAACAGCATCCGCGCAGAAAATATCATATAGCGGGATTGAAAGCAGAGCTGACAAGACAAGAGTTTTAATATATTGATTCATTTTTGCCCCGGGTGTTTAATTTCTTCGGCTCCAATATACATTTTGAATCATTAAATTTCCAAACAGGGTCAACGTTCGCCATATGGATTATTGGATAATCGGATTACTGGACCGCTGCAAACAAGCAAGTAATTCACAAAGGACAGATTTAATTTTTTCAAGAAAACTTTTAAAAAAATTTTTAGGTAGCGCACTCTCGTAATGAGTCATCCTGCGAACGCGTCAGTCGGCAGTCGCTGGAATTAATTTGCCTGAAGGCGCCGGAGTACGGCTATCGCAGGACTGTATATGATCCTCCAACATTTGAGCGGCAAGATTTTTCTCGTAAAAGGTAGGGGGTTCATATGTCCAGCCACTTTCGAGCCGTTCCTCCTCTTTTTTGATCATGTGGCTGATATATAGGCCCATGACCGGAGCCAAAAGGCGGCTTTTCCAGCCAAATTCCCGATAAATATCCTTCATCAACAAGTCTAGATCCTTGCAGAGCTTCCGGTCGTTTTTAAAATACCTGCGGATCGCCCATGTAGCCCCGGCATAGGAGTAACCAAGGTTCCTCGCCTCCCACTTGTATCGGTCGGAAATACGTTTACTGGGATGGTTTTTATATTTTTTCAGGCCGTTCAGCGTGGTCTTGAACATCCGGGTCAAGCTTGGACCGTTAACCTCGAAATCCCTGTTGAATGCATTCAGGAGAAACTGTTCCTCCTGTCCTTCCCTGATATGAGAATGCTTGTAGTTGAACTTATACTGGCCATGAGAATCAGCAAGAGGAAATTCTTCTTCCGAGAAAAGGATTCCCTTCTCCTTGAGTTCCTTGTACAACGGTGTGCCATGGTTCGGAGTGTAGAGCATGAACTGATGGAAGACCGTGCCGTGATCGACGGCGTCGTCTATGACCTGACTGATATTTTCAGGTGTATGGTCTTCCATACCGATAATTGAGGAACCAAGAACACGTATGCCATTATCCTGGAGATCCTTTACAAGTTCTTTGGTATCGATATCGTTCAGTTTGGCGTATTGGCTGTTTTTGCCCTCAATACCCATCCATACCCATGAGATGCCAAGACCAATCAACTGTTCCATGCTGTAGGATCTCAGGACTTTAGCCGAACTGAAAACATACAGAGACCAGCTCTTGGAGTGCTCTTCCATCAGCTCAAGAAGTCTAAGTGCACGTTTCCTATAGAAAAGGAAATTCTCATCCAAGGCGAAAAAAGACCTTACTTTCAAGTTTTTTTCCAACTGACACATGACTTCAAACAATTCATCTCCAGTCTCGTAAAAATGAATGGATTTCCCTTTTCCGCCAAAAAGGGCGGAGGTGGAACAGAAATTACATCCCAGAGGACATCCAACCGAAGGAAGAAGGATAGCAGCAGTATCGCCAGCTTTCTCTTTCAAACCAAGGCCAAGGATGCGGGTATTGAAACCCGAATATGATTCAGGATGTTTTATTGGAGCGCTCGTATCCTGTCCAAGGTAGGAACGGAACCATTTTACACCTTCACCGCACACAATATGGTCTGCATCGATGAGATTCTCAAGATTAGACATGTTTGCAATGTGCCCTCCGATTACAATGGTGGCATGCGGTTGGTGCTGACGGATCAACTTGCACATCTCCTTTACTTTTCCAATATTCGGGGCAATTGCGCTGATGCCGATAATGTCATAACTTTTGCATTTGATTTCATCGGTGAAAACTTGGAGTGAAGGAAAATCAAGAAGAGTCGTGGGGGCCTCCAAATTACTTTGAATCAACATCAGCCCAAAAGAACGGTGAAACATCCTCAGGGAAAATGCGCCTTGTGTACGCGTCACCTGGTTTTGATAAAGCTCCATCGGATTTATATCACGGCTTCCATATTCGTCATTTTGAGCATATGGGCCAAAAACGCTGGTCAGCAATATTTTAGCTTTTGATTTGAGTTTATGGACAGGATCTACTTTGTTCATAGCATCTCCAAAATTTCAGACACAACCAGGTGCCGTTAATGTTTACACAGTGCAAAGGGCAATCTGCTAAGAGAGGAGAGGTTCATACGGCTCCAATCTTCAAGCAGGCACAGGAGCATTGGTCGGCATCGCCAAAAGTTTCCCGCAAGTCGGGATAACTTAACCAATTTGCGCTTCTGAGTCTTGCCAACAGGCAAGCTACGCACAACTGCAGAGTCACGAGAAAAAAGAAGAAGATTTTAATGATGGGAATTTAATTTTCAACTTTTTTCTAACGTATCATGAACTTTGATAATTTCAAGCAGCCACAGCTATAATCTCGGCGGAAGTTTTTCCGCACGAGATTTATATGCTAAAATGGCGAATAATCTTCAATTGTCCTTTTTTATTTCCTTTAAGAAGAATTTCAGCCAAGATTCAAGCCCCTTTTTCGCATTCGTATCATAGCGGTGCCTATCTACGCATGATTCTTTGGCGACTGTCGCCAGCGGAGTATACCCGCTTTTTCCATCATGTACGCTTTTCTTCATGAATAAAACTCCAGTTTCGCCACTTGTCGATGAGAGAACAACGATAGGAATCCCCGCGGATTTGCCTGCATCCTCATACTCTTTTTTCAATACCGAAATGAAATCCCATCCATTCATAATCGGCATATTTAGGTCAAGCACAATCAAAAGAGGATCTCTACCATGCTTCGCCCGTATTTTCTCAAGAGCATTGAGTCCATCCCTGCCGTTGGAGGCTTCATATATCTTAAGCTCCGGCGCAAAACCAGCCAGACTCCTTGCCACCATTTTGCGGATTCCTACTTCATCATCTACGAGAAGGACCGTATTGCTTTCAGGATGCATATTTTTTTCGATTGACGCCAGCATACTGGAATAGTCTTGGCCCTCGGTTTCGAGATTGAAGCGCTCACCCATGATTTTTCTCCTTTTTGAAGCTTTATTTAAATTGAAATTACAAATTTAGTTCCATTAGCTGAGGTACTGCACTTGATTGTACCCACATGGAGATCGATTATTTTTTTAGCGATAGTCAATCCAAGACCTGTTCCGCCCTCTTTTTTGGTCTTGAAAGGTATAAAAAGATTTTCAGCTATCTCCAGCGGCATACCGGGGCCATTGTCCGCTATTGTTATCTGAAGCTCGTTGCCATGCAATGTTGAAGTAAAAGAAAGTCTTGGCTTGTCGATCCGGTATTCCACCATTGCTTCAATCGCATTCTTGCAAAGGTTGTAGAAAGCCATTTTCAGCTTACCAGCATCAAGTTCCCGATTTTGAATATTCTCATCAAGATCCAAATGCACATCAAAATCTTCAGCATTCAAACTGGCTGCCAGGGTTTTAGCTGAGGAAGCCGAATCCCTTAAAATATCATTTATATTGCATGACTCGAAGTTCGGAGTGTAGATCTTTGTGAACTGCAAATAGTTTTTGGCCAGTTCCGCTCCTTCATTCACAGCTGATTCAGCCAGCTTGAAATCATCCATAATGTTTGCTTTCTCAACCAGTTCCGGGTTGGTTGCACTGATATCCTCTTTCAGATACCTCATCCATGAAAGGCTTGATATCATTTTGTTCTTCAATTCATGTATGACCTGGTAAGAGGTCTGACGCAGGGTCATAACCTCCATCCCAAATGCTATAATGGGCAGGAGCAGGAAGATGTTTTTAAGCTTGTCGCTGTAGAATTCGCTGTTCTTGAAATCTTTAAGGTCAAATTCTCTGGCGCCTTTTGTCAAATCAAGATCCTGAAAGACATTCTCATTGAAAAGGATTTGAAGTGCACCTGCATTCTTTGCAGGTTTTTTATTGCCGCTTGACTGGTGAATTGACGGAATGGGTATGCTCAAAAGGTAGTTGGTTTGTTTTTTTATCTGTTGGTCAACACCGTCAAAGTGTCTTTTATCTGCAGGCGCATATGTATAAATTACCATGTTCTTACTTACGGTGACGCCGGCAATACTATCAAATGGAACGCGGACGCCAATCAGTTGCTCGACATCGGAGAAGAGAAATTGTAGCGCCGGTCCTTCCTCTCCGAGAATTGAACCGCTGTCCCCGCCTGCCAGGTCGGTGCAGATTTCAAGGGAAGTCTTCAACATGTTTTCCGGACTGGTGCCTAAGCTTATCTGCACTATTTTCTGAAGATGTTCTTCCATAAGCATAGCAGAATTCCTTTTGAAATGAGTTCAATGTATTTCGTCAAACAGCACCGAATATAAACGATAATTATAAAATAATCAACCAGCCTGAGATTTCATCTCAACTCACATCCAAATATTTAAAATAATTGTTTGAAAGTTCTTTAAATATCCCTCTCTGATATATATAGTTTTAGCTAAACATCATCAAGGACATGAATCTTGGAACCTTTCACCCTATTAAAATTTACATTTTCCTTTTCCCTGGGATTCCTTATACCTGGCTTTCTACTTTCCCTGATTTTGAAATGCCACAGGCCGTGGCTTTCTTCGTTTATCATATCGAGCGTAATCCTCTTCAACATCATTTTCTATGCAGGCGTTTTGGGAATAAAAATCAAATTCGTCAACATATTCTGCCTCCTGATGATAGTTTCAACAGGCCTAGTCTTTTGGGCTGGACTATCCGGAAAATTAAGGAACTTAGAAGGCCTGTTCAAATTCAACAGAGTCCATCTGTTCTTTATCATACCCTCGGGCCTACTGCTTCTGTTGCTTATGGCAAGGACTTTCTGTCAACCGTTGATGTCGCCAGATTCAGTGTTCAGATGGAATTATCTTGCCATTAAAATTTTCGAGACAGGCGGATTCGGTTTTTATCCTCCATTGAGTCCGGAGGATTTCAAATTGTATTTCTATGTTGACGGCATGCCTCCGCTGGTCCAGTTTTCATACTACTGGCTTTACGCCTCGTTCGGCAACGTCTCCGAAATAAGACTATCCGTTATTCTGATTTTATTACAATTCGTCTCGATAGTTTTTCTATGCTACTATTCAGCCTCACACATATTTCAGTCTTCAAAAGCCGGCATATATTCGGTGCTGCTGTTAATTTCATCGTCAATATTTTTCTTCTCACTTTTTCTGGGTCAGGAAACCGGACTTACCGCCCTGTCAATGGCGGCAACAATATATTTCCTTTCCGGAGCGGATGGTGAAGAGACCGTGTCAAATTCTGTCCTGGCCGGATTTTCCACCGCTCTAGGAGCGCTTTCAAGGGAATATGGGCTTGCATTTATTCTCATTGGACTCCTGATATGCTTATGTAGGAGAAGAACAGGAAAAGGTATTTTAGTATATCTACTGTCGTCATCGCTTCTATGCGCATCCTGGTACATCTACCTCTTCCTTCGCACAGGAAATCCGTTCTACAGCCTTTCAATTGGAACATTATTTCCGGTCAACGAGATTTTCGACGGGATATACAAGACTTATGTGTTCTATTTCGGACTCGGCTCTCACACTCTGGCCAAAACAAAATTCATAATAAACCTTTTTTTAACACTTTCACCTTTGCATTTACTGTTGCTGCCAACACTTTTCCTGCTTCCTTTGAAGAAATCAGGATACTTCATTGGCGCCTGCATTATACTCGCATTAATATGGGTGAACAGTATTGGGTACACTTGCGGTGGAATCTTTTACTCCTCGCGAACCCTCTCTCCTCTGATTGTCGTAATCTCAATCGCTTCCGCAGGATTCATATCGAGGATTTCCAGCGGAAAAACCCCCGCAATGGTCTGCGGAGCTGTTGTTTCTATTTTTGTAATATGGGGAGCATACGAGGATCTATGCATTCCGGCAAAGACATCCTTCATTCCATTACGCTTTATTAACAGTTCTGCTTTTGGAAAATTGGGCAAGCCTGGGCTTATAAATTACGACAATATCAGGGAACTGCCGGAAAATGCAAAAGTTCTTAGCGATAGCGCTCTTCATCATGGAGCCCTGATGACAAGCCCAGAAAAAGACAGAAAAATGATTGATTTTGTACCAGTCTGGAGCCCCGAGGTAGCTTTTCTGTCCAATACCGACAACACTTACGCGAAAACATTGTCGGAACTCAGGCTCCGCGGAATCAGATATGTGCTTTATTCCAAGAATTCATATAACAACGCCTATCTTGAAAAATACCAGTTCTTCCGCGAATATCGGAATTATTCAAGGGCTATATACGAGGATCCAAGCATTTTAATCTATCTTCTCCCATAAGAAACTGTGCCAGAAATATTTACTGTCAGTCGATAACATAAATCTTAAATATTTCTGCTATCAGCTCATCCAATGATTCACGATACGAAAAATGAGGCTTAAACCTCAACGCCATACAGCAATTTCTCCATTATTTTTTCTCATGCACTTGTCTTGGGATTTCCTTTGACTATATTCAAAAAACTTATGAGCAATTCATGATCTGAAAATAATTTAAGGATAAGATAAAAGTGGGATCAAATACATTCTTCGATGTCGGAGCGGAAATATGGAACAGGAAATATCGCTATGAAGGTTCAAACGGTGTCCCCGAGGATAAAACCGTAGAGGAAACCTGGTCTCGTGTCGCCAGAGCAGCGGCGGCAAAAGAAAAAGACAAAAAAACTTGGGAGAAGAATTTTCTTGAGATACTCAATGACTACCGATTCCTTCCAGGAGGAAGGATTCTTTCAAATGCAGGCACAGCTCGCTCTGCAGTGACAATGTTCAACTGCTATGTGATGAATAAGATAGACGACTCAATTGAAGGCATTTTTGATGTTGTCAAAGATTCTGCGGTTACTCAGAAGCAGGGAGGTGGAGTCGGTTTCGACTTTTCAACGCTTAGACCCGCAAACTCACACATCAAGGGCTGCGAGGCGAAATCTTCAGGTCCTATAAGCTTCATGCAGGTAATGGATTCTACCTGCAGAACCATCATGAGCGCAGGACAACGCAGAGGCGCACAGATGGCGGTACTGAGATGCGACCATCCAGATGTTGAAGATTTCATCACGTCCAAACACAAGAACAGCAATCTCCAGATGTTCAATCTTTCAGTCGCAGTAACCGATAAATTCATCAAAGCTGTGAAAAACAATGAAAAATGGGACCTTGTCTTCAACGGAAATATTTATAAGACATTGAACGCTGTCGACCTCTGGGAACTCATAATGAAGTCCACCTACGACTACGCCGAGCCTGGTTTCATCCTGATCGACAGAGTGAACCAGATGAACAACCTTTACTACTGTGAAAATATCTGCGCCACCAATCCGTGCGGCGAACAACCCCTGCCCCCATACGGGGCATGTCTCCTAGGGTCAGTCAACCTTACGCAATTCGTAAGCAACCCATTCACGCCGAAAGCAAAAATTGATTTCAGCGGGATCGAGAAGACCGTAAGAACAGCCGTGCGTTTCCTTGACAACATCGTGGAAATAAGTGGTTATCCTCTCGAAAAACAGAAGGAGGAGGCCATTAGCAAACGACGCATGGGGCTGGGTATAACAGGACTAGCCGACCTGTTGATTCTCATGAGAATGCGCTATGGTTCCCCTGAATCAATCAAAGCCTCTTCAGATATAATGAAAACCATCACATATTCTGCGTATGACGCCAGCATAGGACTAGGGAGGGAGAAAGGTGTTTTCCCGATGTTTGATCCTTCAAAATATCCCAAAGGCCAGTTCATATCATCCCTGCCCAAGGAAATCCAGAAGAGCATTTCGAAACACGGCCTGCGGAATTCACACCTGACATCCATCGCCCCGACCGGTACAATCAGCTTGTTCGCCGGAAATATCTCAAGCGGAATTGAACCGGTTTTCGCGCTGACCTACGACAGGAAAATAAGAAACACCACAGAACACGACTTCAGCGTTGTCGAGGTTTCAGATTATGCCTACCGCAAATTCAAAACCGAGAACCATGACTCCAAAATCCCCGCATATTTCGTAACCGCCGATCAGGTCACCCCTGAAGAACATGTAAAAATCCAAGCCGAAATTCAGAAGTATGTTGACAGTTCAATATCCAAGACCATCAATGTACCCACGGATTACCCGTATGAAAAATTCAAGGACATCTACATGTTCGCGTGCGATCACGGACTCAAAGGCTGCACAACCTTCAGACCTTCAGATAAAATCGCAGGAATCCTGGTGAAGAAAGACGAGGGGCAGGCCAAGAATGGAAAGAATGCCGTGATTCCGGATCTGCCTAGACCGAAAGAACTTGAAGGCACTACATATAAGATAAAAACCCCACTCGCACCAGACGCACTATACCTCACAATCAATGACATCATTGAGGAGGAAACTGGTAAAAGAAGGCCCTACGAACTTTTCATCAACACAAAAAACCTTCAACATTTAAGCTGGATAGTAGCTATGACCCGGTTGATTTCCGCAGTTTTCCGGAAAGAACCGGATCCAAGTTTCCTTGTCGATGAATTGAAAAGCATCTACGATCCGAACGGCGGGTATTTCTCTGAAGGCAAATACATTCCATCTCTAGCCGCCGACATCGGACTCGTGATAGAAAAGCATCTGACAAAAATAGGGATGATCAAGAAAAAAGAAAATCCTACCGGAACCCCTATCTCGCCTGCGCAGCCTGAAAAATCAAAAAAGAAGCACGACAAAACACAAAATAAAAACTTAATGATATGCCCGCAGTGTAACGACAAAAGCCTTTACTATCAGGAAAACTGCCTGAAATGCCTCAGCTGCGGCTACAGTAAGTGCGGATGAAACAAACATGCTATATTATTTAACTGATTTCGACACTTATTTCGGGCCTTTGCGGCTTTTCCAGTATGTAACGTTCAGGGCTGGAGGCGCCGCAATCACAGCACTCCTAATTGCTTTCATATTCGGCCCAATGACGGTAAGGGTGCTGAAAAGGCTCAATGCCACAGCCCCTTCAAGGCTCAAAGGACTAATCCCAGATGAGCTTCTGAAGCCGGAAAAGGACAAGGTACCTTCAATGGGTGGCATCCTTATAATCATAAGCATAGCAATCTCGACGGTCATGTGGTCCCTTCCCTTGAACCCTCTTGTAACAGTCTTTCTTGTTACCTTGATTGCGCTCGGAGCCGTAGGATTCTGGGACGACTACACGAAAGTCCTTGGAAACCGCGATGGAATTCCGGGAAGGCTGAAGATTCTAATGCAAATAGTGATAGCATTTTCAGCGGCAGTATATCTGGACGCGCTTCCTGAAACCCATAATCTCCTGAGACAGGTGATGGTCCCTTTCCTGAAGGCGCCCCTGATTGAAAACATTCCAGGCTATGTAGCTTTCGGTTTTGCGGCGCTTGTTGTTGTCGCATGTTCCAATGCAGTCAACCTCACCGACGGCAAAGACGGTCTTGCAGTCGGCTGTTCGATATCCTGCATACTCACCTATGGTATATTCGCCTACATCTGCGGCCATA
Organism: uncultured Victivallis sp.; assembly: GCA_964540865.1. Classification (GTDB taxonomy): domain Bacteria; phylum Verrucomicrobiota; class Lentisphaeria; order Victivallales; family GWF2-50-93; genus GWF2-50-93. The sequence continues at coordinate 4,977 of CAZION010000024.1, read as the reverse complement.
AGATTTTTGCGGGATACCTGAATGTCCCCTTCATCCCTGGCTCCAGTGAAGTTGTTGTTTTCGCAGCTGCAATACTGGGTGCCTGCATTGGATTCCTCTGGTACAACTGCCTGCCTGCTTCAATGTTCATGGGCGACACCGGAAGCCTTGCGCTAGGAGGTTCCATAGGGCTCATAGCAGTTCTTGTAAAACAAGAGCTGCTTCTGGTTGTAGTCGGAGGTGTTTTCGTGGTGGAGGCGGTGTCGGTGATCATACAGGTGATCAGCTTCAGGCTCTTCAAGAAACGGGTCTTCCTTTGCACCCCTATACATCATCATTTTGAAAGGCTCGGGTGGCCCGAATCGCAGATTGTAATAAGATTCTGGATAATCTCCGGAATACTTGCCCTAATTGGAATGGCAACACTGAAACTGAGATGAAAAAAGCAGGACATCTGAAATCTCAAATCAAAAATGTAATCGTCCTCGGACTCGGAATCAGCGGCCGAGCCGCAGTTGAACTGGCGGTGGAAAAAGGATTTAAAGTATATGCCTTTGATGAAAGAACTTCCCCTGAAATAGAAGACTTCATGAAATCCCTTGGAAATAACCGGATCGCCTTTCATCCAGAATGGAAAACCGGTAAACTTCCCGACGCTGATTTGATTGTAATAAGTCCTGGCATCAGCAAAACCTCTCCGCTGGGACAAGCAGCCATGAAAAGCAAGATTCCGGTAGTCGGTGAACTTGGATTCGGCTTCAGATTCTGCAAAACTCCAATACTCGCCGTCACGGGCACAAATGGAAAGACCACCACGACTGAACTAACATGCCATCTATTAAATTCAATCGGCAGGAAATCAACTGTGTCAGGAAATATCGGCATCCCCATCTCGAAATCCGTACTTGATCCGGACAAATACGATTTCCTTGTGGTAGAGACAAGCTCTTTCCAGCTTGATACATCTGCGAATTTCGCACCAGAAGCGGCCGTTATCCTCAACATCACCTCAGACCATATGAACCGCTATGAAACTGAAGAGGACTACACAAAATCAAAATTCAGTGTTTTCAGGAACATAAAATCACCTGAAAATAAAATCATACGTTCGGATCTTCTACCATATTGGAACAAGTTTTTTCCGGGCGCGGTAAAACCGACCATGATATCATGCTCAGATGAAACTGCAGAATACTGTTTTAACAGCAACGGAGAAATAAAGGTCAGGGGGAACTCTTTCATAGAACTTTCTGAGACGCAACTTACGGGCGCACACAATGCTGAAAACCTCCTGGCGTCGCTTGCTCTTATTTTTTCAGTTATTCCGGAACCGCCGTTAGCTCTACTAAAAAAAGGAATCTGCGAATTCCGCACAGGTGCCCACAGGTTGGAAATTGTAGGTAAGAAAAATGGGATCACATACATCAATGATTCAAAAGCTACAAATCCTGATGCCTTAATAGTCGCATTGCGGGCCGTTGGAGCCCGGAAGAATGTATGCCTTATCGCCGGTGGACTCGATAAAAACATGGATTTCGCACCAGTACTAACTGAAAAAGATAGGATAAAAGCGGTTTTTCTTGTAGGAGAATGTAAAAATAAATTGGAAAATCTGTGGAAAAATGATATAAGTTGCGTAATATTTAAAACCTTTGAAGATGCTGTGATTGCCGCATGTGATAAAGCTGAATCAGGAGATGTGGTTCTTTTATCGCCTGGTTGTGCAAGCATGGATATGTTCAAGGACTATAAGGATAGAGGCAACAAATTTACTTTGATAATTAACGGGAGGTTTAAAAGTGAGAAATAAGCGTATGGCAGTTTTATTTGGGGTCGCGGCTGTTCATGTCCTTGCGATAGGGGCACTCAGCTTGACCAGTGGCTGTAAAACTCAGGAAGTACTGAAAGACAGGCCTTACATTCCGGCCCCATCCGACACCCCGGCCATACAGCCTGCAACCCCTGTTGCCGGGCCAGATGTCTCTGCTGTTCCTGAAATTAAAACCGAACCTATGAAATACACTGTTAAAAGCGGTGATTCCTTCTGGAAAATAGCAAGGGATTACGGTGTCAGCAAAGAAGAACTTGCCGCCTACAACAAAATGTCCCTCCAGAAATCACTCAAAATCGGTGCAACCCTTATGATTCCTCCCGGAGGTGCTCCTGTCTCGCCGGAGAAACTTGCCACCCATGGAAAAGCTGCTCCTGGAAAAGCCGGGGCAACCCGACCTACGAACGGCAGTTATACTGTCGGAAGCAATGATTCCCTATGGAAAATAGCTGCCAAATACAATATAAAGACAGATGCCCTTGCTGCCGCAAATAACCTAGATCCCAAAAAGCCTCTCCAAGTCGGACAGAAGCTTGTCATTCCTGAAGCTGGCGCTGCCAATGCAGTAGCAGCAAAGACAACCGCCCCTGCAACCAAAGTAACAACCCCTAAGGCCGCTGCCAAAGGTGCTGACGCCGCACTTGCTCCTGTTGAATCCGTAAAAGCAACTGCTGGTCCTAGCGAAGAGGAAAAACTCCTCAACGAACTCGAAGGCAAATCACCTTCTTCAAGTTCATCTGTAGGAATGAATTCCGGAACATCTTCTTCGGCTACCACATATGCTGAACATGAAGTTTCAGATGGAGATACAGTGGAAGATATTGCAGCAATGTATGGACTCCGGACTGATGAGATCAGGAAAGCCAATCCCGGACTTCCTGCAGACGGAAAACTCAAAGCTCCAATGACTTTGAAGATTCCTGAAGGCTCAAAATAAGCGGTTTACCAGATATAAATCATACAAGAACAAAACTTCTCCCTTGGAGAAGTTTTGTTTTTTAAGCTCTAAACGGGGGTGGAAATGAAAAAAAATATTGAAGTCTATTCCTCTGATGAAAAATCAATGATGCTTGCTCTAGCTCGCTCCACCATTGAAAATATTTTAAAGAAAATAAGCCCCTCTAGCCCCGACACCATCACAGAAAAACTCCGTGAGACACGCTCCTGCTTTGTAACACTTCACACAAGAAACGGGGCTCTTCGCGGCTGTATTGGCAACATAGAAGCCTTTGAACCCCTATGCAATAATATCATCCATAACGCATCACATTCCGCTTTTCAGGATCCGCGGTTCCAGCGGATCAAGTCCTTGGATGAAATGTCCGACGTCGTAATTGAAATTTCAGTTCTGACTCCTCCGGAGATAATAAAATCAACTGATGACTTCATTATCGGAAAACATGGGATTATCCTTTCGAAAGATTTCCACAACTCTGTATTCCTCCCACAGGTTGCCCCTGAACAAGGATGGGACAAGGAAACTACATTGACACATCTTTCACTAAAGGCAGGCCTCGCCCCGTATGCCTGGAAGGAAGCGGATGCTGAATTTAAAATTTTCGAGGCAATCGTGTTTTCTGAAAAGGAAAATGCCTGACAACAGTGCAGGGACATGAACAATAAAAATAAAATCGCCCTCTTCGGATGCATAATCCCACTGGGATTCCTATTTTTACTCTGCATATTCCTTGCTTTCTGGCTCCACCCCCGAAATAAAGCTCCGGAACGTCCTCCTTTCATAAAAAATGCGGAATCCAAGGTCGAGGAAATCCAGAGACAGTTCGCACAGAGAATTTCTGAAAAGAAAATCGACTATGACATCGACCAGACAGTTATGGCCCTTTATAGCATTGAAAAAGCACTTGCAGCAGCAAAGAACTTCGAAAGCCTGACCCCTTTCATCCTGCAGAAAGAATCAGACCTTGTTGCTCCTGAAATCGCCAATCTTAAATACCGGTTTTTCAACGCATATAAGAAAATGCTCGAAGCAAAAGACAAAGCGGCTGAAATGGATTCAATTTACAAGGTCACGTCAGGGGCTTTGTCGGACATAGTGGGCATGACTGGATATGATCTCGTGACGGGCATTAGGATTGACCGCGAACAGGCGAAAAAAGTCTGGCAGAAACGCCTTGATGATGCCGCAAAATACGACAAGGTGAAAAGTCGCCTGGAAAAAGAGCAGGACGAAATGATTGACCTGCTCTTTGAATACTCTGAAATAAGCGCAAAATATATCAGGGAATGGAACAAGCTCTGTTCCGCCAGAGACCGCGCCTACCTCGCTTTTTACGAACGCGATTGGGAGCAACTTATCAACAGCGCACAGGCCGCAGCAACAATGTCTCCCCATGAAAAAGAAGCGCACACCCTCCTCGCACTGGCACTCATTGAAAGGGGAAGGGAAACAGATACAGCTTCTGCAAAAAGCGTGATTGATGATATTTTAAAGGAGCATAACGGACAAGACGCTCCCGCGCTGCTCCTGCGCGGAGTAATTGAAATGAAGGCGAAAAACTTCGATAAGGCCGTACTCGATTTCGACCAGTCCACCGCCTATTACCCCAAGCAGACCGAGGAGGTCACAGATACTCTGAATCTTTATAAGAAACGCTCCTATCTCAACAACTCCAAGGAAGGTCGCGTAATCATCAATACATATCGCGGGATAACAACCGGAGCCGGATACTTCAGCCCTGATTTCCAGAAAGCGCGGATTTACATTGAAAAAGGGGAGAAAGATATCGCGAAGCAAAAGATATTCGACCATTTTTTCCGACGCAGACTTCAAGGACAATGGGATAAGGTCCTTTCAGATTTCCAGTTCTGCAGAAGCTATCTCGATACGGAACTACCCAGCCCTATAGAACTTTCCATCGAACCTGCGTGGCTCACAAACAGCGTAATTGTTACAGTCAACAACAAAGGGAAGACCGACATTCACAATGTAACTATACTGCTCTGCGTTCGCTTCACAGACATGTTCAGAGGAGACTACATGTCGTTCCCTGTCGGTGAATCAGTAGCTCTCCTTCCAGCATCTTCAAGCGTGACCGTAGGCAGACAGAACATCAGCGATATTACTAAGGACAACATCGGTTCCGTCAAAAAATGGAAAGATATAATCGAATACGGTGCAGTCCTCATTTCGGATGAAGTCATAACTT